>DATIVM010000204.1:0-1831 GCA_035465975.1 Usitatibacter sp. | reverse complement strand
GCGGCCGTCCCGAACGCGCTCGCCGACGCGTACATCGAGAGCGACCTCGAGGCGCGCATGGCGATGACCCAGAAGGCGAGCGAATGGCTGCGCGACCGCATGGGGGAGCTGCGCACGCGGCTCGACGCCTCCGAGAAGGCGCTGCAGGACTTCCGCGACCGCGAGCACATCGTCGAGGTGAAGGGCGTGGCGATGTCCGGCGCGAGCCGGCAGCTCGAGGAGCTCACGCGCGCGCTGGTCGAGGCGCGCCAGCGCCGCGCCGAGGCCGAGAGCGCGTACGCGCTCGTGCAGCAGATCCGCTCGGGCCGCGCGCAATTGAGCTACGACAGCATCCCCGCGGTGCTCCGCAACCCGCTCGTGCAAAGGATGAAGGAGGTGGAGGCGGACGCCGAGCGCGTCGTGGGCGAGAGCGCCAAGCGCTACGGGCCCGAGCACCCGAAGATGATCAAGGCGAAGGCCGAGCTCGAAGCCGCGCGCGAGAACACGCGCCGCCAGGTGGAGGCGGTGGTGGCGGGGCTCTACCGGGACTTCGAGGTGGCGCGCGCGAACGAGGCCGCCGTCGAGCGCGCGCTCTCCCAGTCGAAGGCCGACATCCAGTCGCTCAACCGCAAGGACTTCAAGCTGGGCGTCCTCGAGCGCGAGGTGCAGCAGAACCGCAACCTCTACGACATGTTCGTGAACCGCCTGAAGGAGACGAGCGCGGCCGGCGACATGCAGTCGACCATCGCCCGCGTCGTGGATCCGGCCACCGTTCCCGCCGCCCCCTACGCGCCGAACCGGCCGCGGGCGGTCGCGCTCGCCGCCGCGATCACGCTGGTGCTCGCCGCGATGCTGGCGCTCCTCCTCGACCGCCTGTCCAACACGCTCAACTCGACCGGCGACGTGGAGACGCGGCTGGGAGTGCCCGCGCTCGGCGTGCTGCAGAAGATCCGCGCGCTCGCCAAGAAGGGCTTCGCCTCGGAGCTCGCGTTCTTCAACGACGCGCAGTCCACGTTCGCGGAGGCCGTGCGCACCGTGCGCACCAGCGTGCTGATGTCCGCGCTCGACGAGCCGCACAAGCTGGTGGTGGTGACCTCTTCCGTGCCGGAGGAAGGCAAGACCACGCTCTCGTTCAACCTCGCGTGCGCGCTCGGGCAGGTGAAGAAGGTGCTGCTCGTGGACGGGGACCTGCGCCGGCCCAAGATCGGGCGCCTGGTGGGCCGCGAGAGCGGGCACCCGGGGCTCGCCGACCTCGTCGCGGGGCAGGCGCAGGCCGCGCAGTGCATCTTCTTCCACGAGAAGGCCGGCGTGCACATCCTGCCGGCCGGCACCGTGCCGCCGAACCCGCTCGAGCTCCTCAGCTCGAAGCGCTTCGCCGACGTGGTGGCGAAGCTCAAGGAGGCGTTCGACATCATCGTGCTCGACAGCGCGCCGCTGCAGCTCGTGAGCGACGCGCAGGTGCTCTCGCAATACGCCTCGTCGGTGATCTACGTGGTGAAGGCCGACGCGACGCCCTACCAGGTGGCGCAGAACGGGCTGCGCAGGCTCCGGCGCGTGAACGCGCCGATCCTGGGCGTGGTGCTGAACCAGCTCGACCTCGAGAAGGCCGAGAAGTACTACGGCGAATACAGCGGCTACCGCAGCTACAAGGGCTACCGCAAGAACCGCGACGGCTACGGCAAGGCCTACGGGCAGGCGGACTGAGGATGCGCGCGACGGCTCGCCTCGCCATCGCCGTTCCCGCGCTCGCGGCCCTCGCATGGGCCATCACCCGCGCGGCCGACCAGGGGATGGCGGACCAGGCGGTGTACGAGGCGGATGTCGCGCTCGCGGCCCCCGCGGCGGAGGAGGG
>DATIVM010000203.1:0-6121 GCA_035465975.1 Usitatibacter sp. | reverse complement strand
CTCCAGACGCGCGAGCAGCACATCCGGAGCGAGAAGGCGACGTCCAACATCTGCACCGCGCAGGTGCTGCCCGCCGTGATCGCCTCGATGTACGCGGTCTACCACGGGCCCGAGGGGCTCGCGCGCATCGCGTGGCGCACGCACCGCCTCGCGACGATCCTCGCGGCCGGCCTCGCTCGCCTGGGATTGCGCGGGACGCCGGCCGCGTTCTTCGACACCCTCGTGGTCGATGCCGGGAATGCGCGCGACGCGATCCTCGCGCGCGCCGAGGAAGCGCGCATCGACTTTCGCCGCCTCGAAGACGGCCGCCTGGGAATATCGCTCGACGAGACCACGGGGCGCGAGGAGGTGGAGGCGATCTGGCGCGCCTTCGCCGGCGAATCGGCCTCGAAGCTGCGCGTCGCCGACCTCGAAGGCGTGGAGGATGCGATCCCGGCCGCGCTCGTGCGCCGCTCGCGATACCTGGCGCACCCGGTCTTCCATCGCCATCGCTCGGAGACGGAGATGATGCGCTACCTCCGACGCCTCGCCGCGCGCGACGTGGCGCTCGACCGCTCCATGATCCCGCTCGGCTCGTGCACGATGAAGCTCAACGCGGCGGCGGAGATGGCGCCCATCGGCTGGCACGAGTTCGCGCACATTCATCCGTTCGCGCCGCCCGACCGATGGCGCGGATATCGAGAGATGATCGACGACCTCGCGCAGCGCCTGGCGCGCGCGACCGGATACGCGGCGGTGTCGCTGCAGCCCAACGCGGGCTCGCAGGGAGAATACGCCGGCCTCCTCGCGATCCGCGCGTGGCATGCGAGCCGCGGCGAGGGCCACCGCGACGTCTGCCTCATCCCCAGCTCCGCGCACGGCACGAATCCCGCCTCGGCGCACATGGCCGGGCTCGAGGTCGCCGTGGTGGCGTGCGACGAGCGCGGCAACGTGGACCTCGCGGACCTCGAGCGCAAGGCCGTGCTCCACGCGCCGCGGCTCGCGGCGCTCATGGTGACCTATCCCTCGACCCACGGCGTGTTCGAGGAAGGCATCGCGAAGGCATGCGAGATCGTCCATCGCCACGGCGGCCAGGTGTACGTCGATGGAGCGAACATGAACGCGATGGTGGGACTGTGCGCGCCGGGCGAGTTCGGCGGCGACGTCTCGCACCTGAACCTGCACAAGACGTTCTGCATCCCGCACGGCGGCGGGGGCCCCGGCGTGGGGCCGGTCGCGGTCGCGGCCCACCTCGCGCCCTTCCTGCCCGGGCGCGGGCCCGCGGGGCAGGGCGTCGGGCCGGTCGCCGCGGCGCCGTACGGCAGCGCCTCGATCCTGCCCATCTCGTGGATGTACATGGAGATGATGGGCGAGGCGGGGCTCACGGCGGCGAGCGAGGCGGCGATCCTCAACGCGAACTACGTCGCGCGCCGGCTCGCGCCGCACTACCCGGTCCTGTTCTCGGGGCCGCAGGGGCTCGTCGCCCACGAATGCATCCTCGACCTGCGCCCGCTCAAGGAGGCTTCCGGCATCACCGCGGAGGACGTGGCCAAGCGGCTCATGGACTACGGCTTCCACGCGCCGACGATGTCGTTCCCGGTGCCCGGCACGCTGATGGTCGAGCCGACCGAGAGCGAGTCGAGGGCGGAGCTGGACCGCTTCTGCGAGGCGATGATCGCGATCCGCGCGGAGATCCGCAACGTCGAGGAGGGCCGCTGGGACCGCGAGGACAATCCGCTCAGGAACGCGCCGCACACCGCGCAGGCGATCGCGGCGGCCGACTGGTCCCATCCGTATTCGCGCGAGGCGGCCGCCTATCCGCTCCCGGCGCTGCGCGAGGACAAGTACTGGCCTCCCGTCGCACGCGTGGACAACGTCTACGGCGACCGCCACCTCGTCTGCACGTGTCCTCCGACTGGCAAGTACGAATGAGAGCGAAGGCTGGCGAAAACGAAACTCTTTGGAAGCGCCGATATCCGCCGATCCAACGCCGATCCGCCGATAGGAGCAACACGGTTCTCGTGCCCGCGGATTCGGCGTGAGGGCGAATCGGTTCGTGTCAATCCCTCATCGGCGCGGATCGGCGTTGGATCGGCGGGCATCGGCGCTTTCATGGTCTTTCGACCGCGTTACTCCGGGATGCGCATTCAGCCCCAGCGCCAGAATTCGCCGCGCTCCTCCATGAAGTGGCGCGCGAGGACCTGCTGGTGCACTTCGGTCGCGCCGTCGACCAGGCGCGCCTGGCGCGCGTAGCGGTAGATCCACTCGAGGACCGTGTCCTTCGAGTAGCCGCGCGCGCCGCACAGCTGGATCGCTGTGTCGGCGCACAGGTGCAGCGTGTCGGCGACGTGCACCTTCGCCATGGAGATCTCCTTGCGCGCGAAGTCGCCGCGCTCGAGGAACCACGCCGCCTTCATCGCGAGCAGCCGTCCGATCTCCACCTGCATGGCGCAATGGCCGAGCTTCGCCTGCACCGATTCGCGCGCGGCGAGCGTGCGGCCCTGCGAGTGCCGCTCCGCGACGTAGTCCGCGGCGACGTCGAGCGAGCGGCGCGCGAGGCCCAGCCAGCGCATGCAGTGCGTGAGGCGCGCCGTGCCGAGCCGGATCTGCGTCGCCTTGAGCCCGTCGCCCACGCCCATGAGGCGGTTCTCGTCGGGGATCTCGAGCCCGTCGAACTCGAGCTCGCAATGGCCGCCGTGCTCCTCCGGCCCCATGATCGGGATGCGCCGCACGACGCGCCAGCCGGGCTGCTCGGCATCGAACAGGAAGGCGGTGAGGCCCTTGCGCGGATCCTCGGAGGTCTTCGCGACCAGGATGAAGTGCCGCGCCACCCCCGCGCCGGTGATGAACCACTTGCGGCCTTCGACGAACCAGCGCTCGCCGTGCCGCGTGGCGGTGGTGAGCATCATCGAGGGATCGGAACCCGCGCCGGGATGGGGCTCGGTCATCGCGAAGGCGGAGCGCACGCGCCCTTCCACGATCGGCTGCAGCCAGCGCTCTTTCTGCGCGTCCGTGGCGACCTTCTCGAGGAGGATCATGTTGCCGTCGTCCGGCGCCGCGCAGTTGCACACGACGGGGCCGAAGAGCGTGTAGTTGAGCTCCTCGTAGCACGCGGCCATGCCGGTGGCGGGCAATCCCTGTCCGCCGCGCGCGACCGGCATCTGCGGCGCCCACACGCCGGCTTCCTTCGCCTTCCCGCGCAGCGCCTGCAGCAGGTCCTCGCGCAGGTTGTCGTGCTCGTCGAAGGATTCCGGCGTGGTGTCGTAGGGCAGCACCTCCTCGCGCGCGAAGCGGCGGAAACGGTCGCGGGCCCTGCGAATCTCGGGGGAAAGGGCGAAGTCCATGGAACCCGATTCTAGCCGCTCGGCCTCGCGCGGGTTCCGGGCGGTGCGCACGGTATAATTTTGCCCGGATGCGTATCCTCCTTTCGAACGACGACGGCTACTTCGCTCCCGGACTCGCCGCGCTCGCCGAGGGTCTGGGCTCGCTCGGCACGGTGACGGTGGTCGCCCCGGAGCGCGACCGCAGCGGCGCGTCGAACTCGCTCACCCTCGACCGCCCGCTCATGCTGAGCCACGCCCCCAACGGCTTCCTCTACGTGAACGGCACGCCGACCGATTGCGTGCACATGGCGGTCACGGGCCTGCTCGATTTCGAGCCCGACGTCGTCGTCTCGGGCATCAACTCCGGCTCGAACATGGGCGACGACACGCTCTACTCCGGCACCGTCGCCGCGGCGACCGAGGGCTACCTGCTGGGGATTCCCTCGATCGCCGTCTCGCTCGTCGGCCAGGAGTTCCGCCATTTCGCCACCGCCGCGCGCGTCGCCCGCGACCTCGTGGAGCGCCTCGCGCGCTCGCCCTTCGGCGCGCCGGTGCTCCTCAACGTGAACGTGCCCGACGTGCCCTACGAGGCGCTGAAGGGCGCCGAGGTGACGCGCCTCGGCCGCCGCCACAAGGCGCAGCCGGTGGTGCCGGGCAAGAATCCGCGCGGGGAGACCGTGTACTGGGTGGGCGCCGCGGGGCCGGCGCGCGAGGCCGGGCCCGGCACCGATTTCCACGCGCTCGAGCGCGGCGCGGTCTCGATCACGCCGCTGCAGGTGGACCTCACGCACCCGGACCAGATCCCGCTCGTCTCGGGGTGGCTCGCCCAATGAGCGCCCAGGGAGTCGGTCCATGAAGCAGCGCGATGCGCTGTCGGGAATCGGCATGACCTCCGAGCGCACGCGCCTGCGCATGATCGAGGCGCTGCGCAAGGAAGGCGTCACCGACGAGCGCGTGCTGGCGGCGATGATGGAGATCCCGCGCCACCGCTTCGTGGAGGAGGGCATCGCCTCGCGCGCCTACGAGGACGTGGCGCTGCCGATCGGGCACGGGCAGACCATCTCCAGCCCGTCGATCGTCGCGCACATGACGCAGCTCCTCCTCGAGAAGCAGCCGATGAGCAAGGTGCTCGAGATCGGCACCGGGTGCGGCTACCAGACGGCGATCCTCGCGCGGCTGGCGAAGGAGGTCTACACCGTGGAGCGCATCGCCGCGCTCATGGACAAGGCGCGCCGCCACCTGCGCGACCTGCGGTTCTACAACGTGCGCTACAAGCATGCCGACGGGCACGCCGGATACGCGGACGGCGGCCCCTACGACGGCATCCTCATGGCGGCCTCGGCCACCCACGTGCCGGAAGCGCTCAAGCAGCAGCTCGCCCTCGGAGGCCGCATGGTGTTGCCCGTCGGGACGGAGGATCAGTGGCTCTACGTGGTCGATCGGAAGGAAAACGGGTTCGTCGAGCAGAAGCGCGACGCGGTGCGCTTCGTGCCGCTGCTTCCGGGGCTCGCATGACGCGCCTCGCCGCCCTCGCGCTCGTCGCCGTGCTCGCCGGCTGCGCGGCCCCGCGTCCCGCGCCCGTCCTGGACCGGGGGCCGGCGCCCGCGCCGGCCGCCGCCGCGCCCGCGCCGAGGGGTCCCGCCGAGAAGCCGCTCCCCACCCATACGGTGCAGCGCGGCGACACGCTCGTGAGCATCGCGCTGCAGTACGGGCTCGACTACCGCGAGCTCGCCGCGTGGAACGGCATCACGAATCCCGCGCAGATCCGCGTCGGGCAGGTGCTGGTCCTCGCGCCGCCGTCCGGCATGGCGGGCACCGCCACGGCCGCCGCGCCGCCGCCCGCGCCTGGCGCGCCCCCCGCGCCGCCGTCGCCGGAGCCCGGCAAGCCCGTGGCGACGCCGCTCGTCTCGGCTGGCCCGCCGATCGAGGCGCGGCCCCTCTCGAACACGCCGGCGCTCAAGGTGGAGCCGCGGGGCATGAAGGTTCCGTACTCGGACAAGGCGATGGCGGAGTTCTCCGTGCCCGAGGCGCCGGCCGTGCCGGGCACGGGCACCGAGGCGCCGCAGCCGCCCGCCTCCGGCGAGACCGCTCCCGCCGCGCCCGCCGAGGCGCCGAAGTCGGGCACGCAGAAGGAGGACGTGGACTGGATGTGGCCGGTGAAGGGCAAGATCATCGGGCCGTTCAGCGAGCAGACGAAGGGCATCGAGATCGCCGGCAAGCGCGGCGCCCCGGTCGTCGCCGCGGCGAGCGGGCGCGTGATCTACGCCGACTCGGGGCTGCGCGGCCTGGGCAAGCTCGTCATCATCCGCCACAACGACACGTGGCTCTCGGCCTACGCGCACAACGACAAGATCCTCGTGAAGGAGCAGCAGGAAGTGCGCAAGGGCGAGAAGATCGCCGAGATGGGGTCCACCGACGCCGACCGCGTCGAGCTGCACTTCGAGATCCGCCGCAAGGGCAAGCCCGTCGATCCCGCCCGGTACCTGCCGCCGATGTAGCGGCGGCGCCGCGCGGAGCCTCCGGCGTCAGGCCGGACGGAAGTCGCGCACGCGGCCCGCGAGCGTGCGCAGCTCCTCGCGCGTTGCGCCCGCGCCGTAGCGGGCCGCGACGTAGCGGCGCGTGATCTCCTCGGCCTCGGCGGCGCATCCCGGCTTCGCCGCCTTCACGCGCGCGAGATAGTCGAGCGGGCCTTCCTGCGGCGAGCGCGCGAGGCCGGCGGCGGCGAGCTTCGCGCAATAGCGGTTCCAGGCGCTGAGCGAGGCGTCCTCGCGGCGCGGCCGCTCGCGCACCAGGAGCCCGATCGTGATTGCGCCGCCGAT
>DATIVM010000202.1:0-11729 GCA_035465975.1 Usitatibacter sp. | reverse complement strand
GCCATGGGCAAAATCTTACCCCACGGCTGCCGCCCGGTGCGATGGCCTAGTCGCGGAACAGCCGGCCGTTGTCGACGTGCACGTGGTCGCCGACGCGCAGGTCGCCGATCACGTCCTGGTCGAAGGTCTCTTCGTGTCCGTCGTCGAAGCGGATCGTGACGCGGTAGTACTCGCTCCCGCCGTGGCGCTTCTCGACCTCGTTGCCCACCACCGCGCCGCCGACCGCGCCCGCCACCGTGGCCGCCGTGTTGCCGCGGCCGCTGCCGATCTGGTGGCCGAGCACGCCGCCCGCGATGCCGCCGAGCAGCGCTCCGCCGCCCGAGGCATGGCCCGAGCCGCGCACCGCGTCGATCGCGACGATGCGGCCCTCGCCCGAGCGGTAGTAGCTGTCGCGGTCGCGGTAGCGCGAGTCGTAGTAGCGCGGCCCCGCGTCGCGCTCGACGGAAGCTGTGCCCCGATAGCCCGGGCCCGGCTCGCCGCCGTACCGCGGCACGTCCGCGCAACCCGCCGCGAGCGCCGTCACGGCGGCGACCGAGGCCGCCACCACCCAGTGTCGAATAGGCATGTGGTGCCCCCCTATACGCCGCGGCGGAACACGCCCATGAGGAGCGAGACCACGAACGCCACCAGGAAGATGAAGAACAGGATCTTGGCGATCCCCGCGGCGCCCGCGGCGATGCCGCCGAAGCCCAGGACCGCCGCGATCAGCGCGACGATGAAGAAAACTGCTGCCCAATAAAGCATGAGGATCTCCTTCGCTAGAGGGTTGGTTCTTCAATGGCGTCCTTTATTCACGGAGCGCCTCCGATACGCACGGACCGCAAGCCGCACCGCCCTCGTTCCGAGGGTGAGGAGCAGCGGGCGGCTCGCGACCTTCGCGGCGTAGCCGAGGGCCACGCGCGCGGGGTTCGCCTCGATGCGCGACAACCGACGCGCGATCGTCGCGCGCTGCAGCTCCGCGGAGAGCGTCACCAGCTCCCGCCTTCGCTGCAGCGTCTCGATCTCAGTCATCTCCCGCTCCCTGCAGGCTCTGCCGCAGCGCCTGCTCGTCGCCCTTGAGCACCGCGATCGTCTCGGCGAAGATCGGATGGCGGCGCCGCGCCTGCAGCCGGATGTACACGGCGCAGCCGATGCCGACGACGAGGAAGACGGCCGTGCATGCGCCGAGGATCGCGGGTCGGTTCTGCTCGGACGCCCAGAGCGTCAGCGCGCAGATGCCGAGCAGCAGCCCGAAGGTGATGAGGTAGAGCGAGGCCACCGCCACGAGCACGAAGCGCACCAGCCACGCCTTCTCCTCGGACAGCTCGATGGAGGCGAGCTCGAGGCGCGTGCGCACGGCGCGCAGGCCCGTGTGCGCGAGGCCGCGCACGTCGCCCACGATGCCGCTTGCCTGGCGGATCACCGCGGCCCTCTCAGCGCCGGGCGATCAGGAAGCCGATCAGCGCACCGATGCCGGCGCTGATGCCGACCGCGCGCCACGGGTTCGAGCGCACGTACTCGTCGGTGCTGGTCATCGCCATCTTCGCGCCGTCCTGCATGGTCGCCTGCAGCTCGGTCAGGGTCTGGCGCGCGGAGTCGATCTGCGACTGCACCTTCGCCCGCATCTCCCCGATCTTGTCGCTGCCCTGGTCCTGCACCGTCTTCAGGAGGTCCTGGGCGTCGGACACGACGTTCTGGATGTCGCGGGCCACCGGGTTCGATTGGCTGCTGCTGCTGCGCATGGCGATCTCCTCTGGTATGAGCGGTTCGGCAAGATCGGATTCGTTGTCACGTCCGGGATCGTGTGGCGTGCGGCGCGCCGCATGCGCCCGCACCCACCCCGCCAGATTAGGCAGGCGCCGGGCCGCGCTCTGTCGGAACGCCACGCGGCCCGTGACAAGCAAAGCGCTCATTCCGGCGTGGGATTCGTCCGACGCCGCCGTGTCGGCTCGGACCGACACGCGTTTGCGCGTCGCGCCGACGTTCGCGGCGCCCGGTCGGTAATACGATCCGCTTCGACGCTCCCCACAGCAGGAGACCGAAAATGAGGACCGGATTCCCCCGCGCCGCGCTCGCCGTGGCGCTTTGCGCCGTGGCGCTCGCCGCGTGCGACCGCGAGGACATGCAGCGCGCCGACCGCGCCGGCGCGCAAGCGGGCCGCAAGGCCGACGAGGCGATGGCGAAGACGAAGGGCGCGCTCTCCGAGGCGGGTCATCGCGCCGGCCAGGCGTTCTCCGAGATGGGCAAGCGGATCGATGCGGCCACCGCCCCCGGCAAGCCGCGCGATGCGACGGCCGCCGACAGGCGCAGCGAGGCCGCCCCGCAGGACAGCGGCCCGCAGGACACCGGCAAGCAGGCGCGCGCCGCGCTCTCCGACGCCGCCATCACCGCCTCGATCAAGACGGACATCCTCAAGGATCCCGATCTCAGCGTGCTGAAGATCGACGTCGATACGCGCGGCGGCGTGGTGACGCTCAACGGGCTCGCGGAGAACGAGGCGGCGCGCGAGCGCGCGGCGAAGATCGCGGAGGCGACGAAGGGCGTGCGCGAGGTGAGGAACCACCTCGTGGTGAAGCAGGCCTAGCGAAGGGCTAGGACGAGCGGGCCTTCCTCTTCGCCCTGCGCTTCGCGCCGAGGCGCTTGCGGTCGCGCAGCCACTCCTCGAGCTCGTTCGCGGGGAGCGGCGGGCAGAGGAGGTAGCCCTGGCAGGCGGAGCAGCCCTGCTTCGCGAGGAAGTGCAGCTGCGCCTTGCGCTCGACGCCCTCGGCGACGACGTCGAGCCCCAGGCCGCGCGCGAGGCCGATCACCGCGGAGACGATCGCCGCGCCGCCGGCGCTGTCGCCGCCGCGCGGCAGGCGCGCGCGCGGGCCGCGCTCGCCCTCGCCGTCGATGTCCGCGACGAACGCCTTGTCGATCTTCAGCACGTCGACGGGCAGGTGCCGCAGGTGCGAGAGGCTCGAGAAGCCGGTGCCGAAGTCGTCGATCGCCACCCGCACGCCGAGCGCGCGCAGCTTCGAGAGCACGAGGCTCGCGCCCTCCACGTCGCGCACCATGCTGGTCTCGGTGATCTCGAAGACGAGCCAGCCGGGCTCGCAGCCGGTGGCGGCGAGCGTGCGCTTGAGGTCCGCGATCATGCCCGTGTCGCGCAGCTGCCCGGCGGAGAGGTTCACGCACACCCCGATGTCGCCCAGGCCCGCGTCGCGCCACGCGCGCGCCTGGCGGCACGCGGCCTCGAGCACCCAGTGGCCGACCGCGTGCCCCAGCCCGCTCTCCTCGGCGAGCGGCACGAAGCCCTGCGGCAGCACCATGCCGCGCTCCGGGTCGTGCCAGCGCAGCAGCGCCTCGACGCGGCGCACCTCGCCCGTGTCGGTGTCGACGATCGGCTGGTAGTGCAGCGCGAGCTCGCCCGCGCGCAGCGCGCGGCGCAGCGCGGTCTCGACCTGCAGGCGCTGCGTGCGGCGCTCGGCGAGCTCCGCGGAGAAGAGCCGGAAGCCGTTCCGGCCGAGCTCCTTCGCGTGGTACATCGCGGCGTCGGCGTTCTTGAGTAGCGCCTCGACGTCGGAGCCGTCCTCCGGGTGCAGCGCGAGCCCGAGGCTGCCGCTCACGTGGATCTCGTGCCCCTCGATCTGGAACGGGCGGCGCACCTCGTCGAGCACCTTGCGCGCGACCAGCTCGGGCGCGTTCTCGTCCGGGAAGTCCTCGAGCATCACCACGAACTCGTCGCCCGAGACGCGCGCGAGCACGTCGCTCTGGCGCAGCGCCCCGCGGATGCGCCGCGCGAGCTCCTTCAGCAGCAGGTCGCCCACGCGGTGGCCGAGCGTGTCGTTCACGTCCTTGAAGTGGTCGAGGTCGAGGAACATCACGGCGACGCGCGCATGGCTGCGGCGCGCGCGCACGAGCGCCGCGTCGAGGCGGTCGTTCAGCAGCACGCTGTTGGGCAGGCCCGTGAGCCCGTCGTGCGTCGCCATGTACTGCAGGCGCTCCTCGGCCTGGATGCGCGAGGAGACGTCCTGCGCGAGCGAGAGGATCGAGACCAGGCGGCCCGCATCGTCGCGCAGCGCCGAGTGGTGCCACTCGACCCAGATCACCGAGCCGTCCTTCCGGTAGCTGCGGCTGAGCAGCGTCGCGTGGCGACCCGGCCCCTGCACGAGCTCGGCGATCGCGTGCTCGACCGAGCCGCGGTCGTCCTCGTAGACGATGCGCCACGCGGCGAGCGAGCGGCCGAGCGCCTCCGAGGCGCTCCAGCCGAAGACCGGCTCCGCCTGCCCCGACCAGCGCACGATGCGCAGCTCCGTATCCCACTCGATCACGGCGAGCGGCGTGTTGTCGAAGTGCGCCGAGAGGATGCCGTTCGCGCGGCGCAGCTCCTCCTCGACCGTCTTCTGCTCGTGGATGTCGCTGGTGGTCGCGTAGTAGCCGAGGTAGCGGCCGTCGGAGATGCGCGGCGTGAGGCGCACGATCATCCAGCGCGCGCGCCCGTCGGCGAAGCGCACCAGCCGCTCGACCGCGAGCGCCTCGCCGAGCTTGAGCCGCTCGAGATGCGGATGGAGCTGCCGGAAGCGCTCCTCGCCGAGCACGTCGACGACCGGCCGGCCCACGATCTCGCGCGCCTCGAGCCCGATGTAGTCGAGGAAGGCATTGTTCACGTAGCGGTAGCGCAGCTCCGCGTCCACGTAGCACATGGGCGTGGGCACCGAATCGATCACCTGCCGCAGCTGCCGCTCCTTGTCCTCCACCTCCGCCTGCGCGGCCTTGATCTCGTGGATGTCCGTGGACACCACGTAGTAGCCGCGCACCACGCCGGCCTCGTCGCGCCGCGGGGTGAGGCGCACGCGCACCCAGCGCTCCTCGCCCGAGGAAAGCCGGATGGTGCGCTCG
The DNA here is from genome assembly GCA_035465975.1 of Usitatibacter sp. Taxonomy (GTDB): domain Bacteria; phylum Pseudomonadota; class Gammaproteobacteria; order Burkholderiales; family Usitatibacteraceae; genus Usitatibacter. Next base: position 6,872 of record DATIVM010000202.1, on the reverse strand, counting down.
TAGAGCGCCTCCTCGCCGAGCAGCACGCGCGTGAGGTGCGGCGATAGGCCGTCGAGCACCTCCCGCGGGTACACGTCCTCGGGGAAACGGCCCAGGGAATCCTCGCGCTTCACGCCGCGCGTGGCGAGGAACACGTTGTTCACGAAGGTGCAGCCGCGCTCGAGGTCGATGTAGCAGATCGCCTCCGGGATGTTCTCCGCGAAGAAGCGCAGCTCCTCCTCGCGCGCGGCGAGCTGCGCCTGCGCGGCCTTCACCTCGTGGATGTCGTGCGCGACGACGTACATGCCGAGCACGCCCCCGTCGTCGCCGCAATGGGGCACCGCCTTCACGTGGAACCAGCGCTTCGCGCCGTCGGGCAGCGTCGTGAGGCGCTCGTAGGTGGCGACCTCGCCGCGCTCGAGCACCCTCTGCGTGCGCCCGGCGATCCACGCGGCGACCTCGGCGCCCATCGCCTCGGCGGTGGTCTTGCCGATGATCTCGGAGAGCCGCATCCCGCGCAGCGCCGCGAACTGACGGTTGGCGAAGAGGATGCGGCGGTCGCGGTCGAGGTAGGCGACGGCGTCGGGAATGTTGTCGGCGAAGAGGCGCAGGCGCGCCTGCTGCTCGCGCAGCCGCTCCTCGCCGAGCTTGATGTCGTGGATGTCGCTCGCGACGATGTAGTAGCCGTTGAAGCGCCCGTCGGCGTCGGGGTTCGGCACGAGGCGCACGAGGAACCAGCGCTTCTCCCCGCCGGGCAGTCCCACGCAGCGCTCGTAGGTGCAGGCCTCCCCGCGCTTTAGGGGCTCGACGAAGGGGTCGTAGTATTCGCGCGCGAGCTCCTCGCCCATCACCTCGCGCACCGGGCGGCCGACGATGTCGCCCGGCTCCAGGCCGCGCAGGCGCTCGAACACCTTGTTCGCGAAGACGTAGCGGAACTGCGCGTCCACCAGGGCGACCGGGCCGGGCAGGTTTTCCGCGAAGTGGCGCAGCTCCGCCTCCTGGCGCTGCAGCGCCTCGCGCATGCGGTGGTCGACATCCACGTCCACGACCAGCGAGTAGAGGCCGCGCACGCCGCCGCCGTCGTCCATGTCGGGCACCACGTACACGCGCACCCAGCGCGCCTCGCCGCCCGGCAGCCGCGCCTGGCGCTCGTAGACGCGCTTCTCGCCGCGCATCGCCGCCGCGATCTCCGGGCCGATGACCGCGAGCGTCTCCGCGTCGAACACCTCGCTCACGTGGCGGCCGAGGGCCTCCTGCACGGTCGGGATGCGCCAGTCGACGCCGGGCTGGTTCGCGAAGCGCACGCGCAGCTCGCGGTCGAGGTAGCACATCGGCACGCCGATGTTCTCGAGCACGAGCTGCAGGCGCTTCCTCTGCGCGTCGAGGTCGCGGCGCAGGCGCCAGTCCTCCTCGATGTCGAAGAGGACCACCAGGATGCCGCGCACCTCGCCCGAGGCGTCGCGGTCGGGAATGGCGTGGCCGCGCATGCGCCGCGGCTCGCGCCCCGGCCACAGGGCCTCGTGCTCGTAGGTGACCGCCTCGCCGGCGAAGGCGCGTTCGAGGTACGGGTCGGCCGCGCCGAGCACCTGCGGCGGCAGCACCTCGTCGAGCCGGCGTCCGGCCTGCGCCTCGGGCGCGAGGCCCGCCCACTGCGCCGCGGGCCGGTTCACGAAGCGAACGACCCGCTGCCGGTCGATGTACACGATCGGAAAGCCCACCGCGTCCGTGATGAGCGAGAGGTGCCGCTCGCGCTCGCCGAGCGCGGCCTCGGCATCCTTGAGCTGCTGGACATCGACCAGCACGAGGAGCGCGCCCCACACCGGCCCGTCGCCCTCGCGCAGCGGGAAGTAGTGGGCGCGGAACCAGCGGCCCTTGTGGATGCCCGCGACGCTGCGGCGGTTGAAGGCGTCGGCCTTTCCCGCGAGCGCGCGGCGCAGGTGCTCGCGCCGGCCGTCGTCGGCGGAGGGGCCGAACACCTCTTCCTGCGTGCGGCCGAGGAGCTCGGCGATGGTCCGCCCGGTCTGCCGGGCGAAGGCCCGGTTCGCGTGGACGTAGCGCATCTCAAGGTCGAACACACACACCGGCAGCCCGAGGAGCTCGAGGCCGGGAGCGAGCGCGGCCAGGCGCTCGGCGACGTCGCCCGGGGGGCCGGAGCGGTCGTTCATGGCCGGCCGGGGCCGATCGTGACGCGGATCATGGTGGCGCCTGCATTTTCCTTCGGCGGGACGGTAAACTGCCAGACCGTCCGTCCGCCCAAACCTGCCGCCGGGGGCACGAAGCCGCCCATTGTGCCCCGGGACGCTCCTCCCCATGAACCTCCATCGTCTCCTGCAGGGCCGCGCCGCCGAAGGGCGGCCGGTCCGCGTCGTGCTGATCGGCGCGGGCAAGTTCGGATCCATGTACCTCTCCCAGGCGCCGCGCACGCCGGGGCTGCAGATCCTCGCGGTCGCCGACCTCGCGCCGGACCGCGCGCGCGCCTCGCTCGCGCGCACCGGCTGGAAGGCCGAGCGCTACGCCGCCCGCTCGCTCGACGATGCGGCGAAGCAGGGCACCACCTTCGTGACCGACGACGCGATGCGCGCGATCGCGCATCCCGCGACCGAGGTGGTGATCGACGCGACCGGCCATCCCGCGGCGGGCATCGCGCACGCGCTCGCCTGCTGCCGCGAGCGCAAGCACATCGTGATGGTGAACGTGGAGGCCGACGCGCTCGCGGGGCCGCTCCTCGCGCGCCGCGCGGCCGAGGCGGGCATCGTGTATTCGCTCGCGTACGGCGACCAGCCGGCGCTCATCTGCGAGCTGGTGGACTGGGCGCGCACGATCGGATTGCGCGTGGTCGCGGCGGGCAAGGGCACCAAGTACCTGCCCTCGTACCATGCCTCCACGCCGAAGACCGTGTGGGGCCACTACGGCTTCACCGAGGAGATGGTGGCGAAGGGCGACTTCAACGCGCAGATGTTCAACTCGTTCCTCGACGGCACGAAGAGCGGCATCGAGATGGCCGCGGTGGCGAACGCGACCGGGCTCACGCCGGCGCCCACCGGGCTCGCCTTCCCGCCGTGCGGCGTGGACGACCTGCCGCGCGTGCTGCGGCCCGCCGCCGACGGCGGAAGCCTGCACCACGCGGGCCAGGTCGAGGTGATCTCGAGCCTCGAGCGCGACGGCCGGCCCGTGTTCCGCGACCTGCGCTGGGGCGTGTACGTGACCTTCGCGGCGGAGAGCGAGTACGTGCGCCGCTGCTTCCACGAGTACGGCATCGTGACCGACCCGAGCGGCGAATACGCGGCGATGTACAAGCCGAGCCACCTGATCGGGCTGGAGCTGGGCGTGAGCGTGGCGAGCGCGGCGCTGCGGCGCGAGGCGACGGGGGCGGCGACCGGCTGGCGCGGCGACTGCGTCGCGACCGCCAAGCGCGCGCTGAAGGCGGGCGAGACGCTCGACGGCGAGGGCGGCTACGCGGTGTGGGGCAAGCTGCTGCCGGCGGCCGATTCCGCCGCGGCGCGGGCGCTTCCCATCGGCCTCGCGCACCACGTGAAGCTCAAGCGCGACATTCCCGAAGGCCGCACCGTGAGCTGGGACGACATCGACTACGACGCGAGCTCCGAGGCGGTGAAGGTGCGCAGGGAGATGGAGAACCTGTTCGGGCAGCAGGGGGTGATGCAGTCCAAAGTCGTTGAAAGCGCCGATTGACGCCGATCCAACGCCGATAGCCGCCGATTGTCAGGAAGGAATTCGAAATGAATCGTGGAACACGCCAACTTCTCGATCACCACTCTTCTCGCTGCGTTCATCGGCGTTCATCGGCGTTGGATCGGCGGAAATCGGCGCTTTCAAAGATTTTCGTATCCATCTTCCTCGCCGCTTCGAGCTACGCCGTGCATGCGGAGGTGACGGTGAAGGACGCGTGGGTGCGCGGTACGGTGCCGGCGCAGAAATCGACCGGCGCGTTCGCGACGCTCACCTCGACAGACGATGCGAAGCTCGTGGGCGCGAAGAGCCCCGCGGCGAAGGTGGTCGAGGTGCACGAGTCGATGATGCACGGCGGCATGGCGCACATGCAGGCGGTGGATTCGGTGGCGCTGCCCGCGGGGAAGGCCGTGCAGCTCAAGCCCGGCGGCTACCACGTGATGCTGATCGGCCTCGAGAAGCCGCTGAAAAGCGGCGACAAGGTGCCCATCACCTTCGAGATCGAGGATGCGAAGGGCAAGCGCTCGACGGTGGAAGCGAGCGCCGAAGTGCGCCCCCTCGGCCGATGAAGCTCGGCACCCGGCTCGCGCAGAAGGGACGCAAGCCGAAGTCGCAGCCCGGGACCGTCAACCTGCCGGTCGCGCGCGCCTCCACGGTGACGTTCGCGTCGCTCGCGGAGATGGAGGCGGCGCAGCGCCGCTTCGAGGCCGACGAGCCCTCGCCCACCTACGGCATCGCGAACATGCCGCTGCGCGCGGCGTTCGAGGAGCTGATGGTGGAGCTGGAGGGCGGCCATCGCGCGGTGACGCTCCCCTCGGGGCTCGCCGCGGTCGCCGTCGCCATCATGGCGTGCGTGAAGCAGGGCGACCACGCGCTCCTCGCGGACAGCGTCTACGGCCCCACGCGGCGCTTCTCGGACCGCACGCTCAGGCGCTTCGGCGTCGAGACGACCTACTACGATCCCACGATCGGAGCCGACATCGCGCGGCTCGTGAAGCCCAACACGCGCATGGTCTACCTCGAGAATCCGGGCTCGCTCACGTTCGAGGTGCAGGACTTCCCCGCGATCGCGAAGGTGGCGCACGAGGCGGGCGCGGCGGTGGTGCACGACAACACCTGGGCGACGGGCGCGTTCTTCCGCTCCTTCGACCACGGCGCGGACCTCGTGGTGCAGGCGGCGACGAAATACCCCGCCGGCCACTCCGACGTGCTGATCGGCGCGGTGGTCGCGAACGAGCCGTGGTGGCCGCGGCTTCGCGACACCTCGCGCGACATGGGCCAGACCGCGAGCCCCGACGACATCTATCTCGCGATCCGCGGCACGCGCACGCTCGAGGTGCGGCTGCGGCGCCAGGAGAAGAGCGCGCTGGAAGTGGCCAAGTGGCTGCAATCGCGGCCGGAGGTGAAGCGCGTGCTGCACCCGGCGCTCCCCGACGATCCCGGGCACGCGCTCTGGAAGCGCGACTTCCTCGGCGCCTCGGGCCTCTTCGGCGTGGAGCTCGCGCCGTGCTCCCGGGAGCAGCTCGCGGCGTTCGTCGACCGCCTCGAGCTCTTCGCGCTCGGCTACAGCTGGGGCGGCTACGACAGCCTCGTCGTGCCGGCGAACCTGCGCGGCGCGCGGAGCGTGCGCCCGTGGACCGGCGGGCCGCTCATCCGGCTCAACATCGGGCTCGAGGATCCGCAGGACCTCATCGCCGACCTCGGGCGCGGGCTGGAGCGGCTGGGGGCCGCGTGACCCCGGACCCGCTCGCGCGCAAGCTCGCGCAGGCGATCTCGGACGCGATCGAGGCGCCTTTCGAGCCGGCGTCGAGCGAGCCGGTGGGCGGCGGCTGCATCCACACCGCGCTGCGAATCACGGGCGCCGCCGCCGAGGGAACGCGCAGCTACTTCGCGAAGGTGAACGAAATCTCCGCGGCGCCCATGTTCGCGGCCGAATCCGACGGGCTCGCCGCGATCCGCGAGGCGAAGGCGGTGCGGGTGCCGGCGGAGGTGGCGCGCGGCGACGACGGCGAGCACGCGTGGCTGGTCCTCGAATGGCTGGAGCTCGTCCCGCTGGCGGCCGCGAGCGGCGCACGGCTCGGCAGCGCGCTCGCCGCCCAGCACGGCGTGCCGCGGGAGAAGTTCGGCTGGGGGCGCGACAACTTCATCGGCGCCTCGCCCCAGGTGAACGGCTGGTCCGACGAGTGGCTGCCGTTCTGGCGGGAGAAGCGCCTCTTCGCGCAACTGCGGCTGGCGGCGCACAACCGGTTGCCGTCGCGGATGATCGACCGCGGCGAGCGGCTCGCGGCCGATTGCGAGGCGTTCTTCCGGCACCACCGTCCGGAGAAATCCCTGCTGCACGGCGACCTGTGGGGCGGCAACGCCGCCGCCCTCCCCGACGCCACGCCCGTGGTGTTCGACCCGGCGGTGTACGTGGGCGACCGGGAGGCGGACCTCGCGATGACCGAGCTCTTCGGCGGCTTTCCGAAGGATTTCCACTCCGCGTACCGCGCCGCATTCCCTTTGGACGAGGGCTACGCCGCACGCCGGGACTTCTACAACCTCTACCATGTGCTGAACCACGCGAACCTTTTCGCGGGCGGTTATGTCCGACAGGCCGAGCAGTCGATCGAGCGGCTGCTCTCGGAAATCCGCTGAACGGGAGTGGCAATGAGCGACGCCGCCAACGGCTGCCGCAGGGGCTAGGGATGCGCACGGCCCCGGGGACCCAGAACGCAAGACGCGTGCTCGTCGTCGACGACAACCAGGACGCGGCCGACAGCCTCGCGATGCTCCTCGGCACGCGCGGCGACGAGGTGCGCATCGCCTACGACGGGACGCAGGCGCTCGAGGTGGAGCGCGATTTCCACCCGGACGTGGTGCTGCTCGACATCGGGCTGCCCGCGCTCTCCGGCTACGACGTGGCGAACCGCATCCGCGAGAAGCGCGGCGACGACGTGCTGATCGTCGCCATCACCGGCTGGGGCGAGGAGAAGGACATCCGCCGGGCGGAGGAGGCGGGCATCGACCAGCATTTCACCAAGCCGCTGGACTTCGAGGCGCTGCTCGCGCTCATCGAGCGGGCGGCGCCGCGGCGCACGCACTGAGGGTTCCTTTCCGGCCGTTCTAGCGGTCGAGCGGGCTCACCACGCCGCGCCCGCCGCGGTTGAGCACGTGCGTGTAGATCATCGTGGTGCTCACGTCCTTGTGGCCGAGCAGCTCCTGCA
>DATIVM010000201.1:0-8726 GCA_035465975.1 Usitatibacter sp. | reverse complement strand
GTCCGCCTCGACGGCGTCGGCGGCGCCGCGCGCGGGACGCAGTTCAGCCGGGTCCTGGACGGACTCGGCCACCACTTCGCCGAGCACCGGCCGCGCGCGGTCGTGCACTTCGCCGCGGAAAGCCACGTCGACCGCTCGATCCACGGGCCGGGCGCGTTCGTGCAGACGAACCTGGTCGGCACGTTCGAGCTGCTCGAGGCGGTGCGGGCGCACTGGCTGGCGCTCGCGCCCGATTCGCGCGCCGCGTTCCGCTTCCTGCACGTCTCCACCGACGAGGTCTACGGGACGCTCGGCGAGGACGACCCGCCGTTCACCGAGACGACGCCCTACGCGCCGAATAGCCCCTACTCGGCCTCCAAGGCGGGCTCCGACCACATGGTGCGGGCGTACCACCACACGTACGGCCTGCCGACGCTCACGACCAACTGCTCGAACAACTACGGCCCCTACCAGTTCCCCGAGAAGCTGGTCCCGCTCGTGATCTCCAATGCCCTGGAGGGCAAGCCCCTGCCGGTGTACGGCGACGGGCGCCAGGTGCGCGACTGGCTCTACGTCGGCGACCACTGCGAGGCGATCCGCGTGGTGCTCGATCGCGGCCGTGCGGGGGAGACCTACAACATCGGCGGCAATTCCGAGCGACGCAACATCGAGGTGGTGCACGCGATCTGCGATGCGCTGCAGGAGCAGCGGCCGCGCGCGGGAGGCTACCGCCAGCTCGTGCGCTTCGTGAAGGACCGTCCCGGCCACGACCGGCGCTACGCGATCGACGCGGCCAAGATCCGCCGCGAGCTCGGCTGGGCGCCGCGCGAGACGTTCGAGACGGGGCTCGCGAAGACGGTGCGCTGGTACCTCGAGCACGCGGCCTGGGTCGGGCAGGTGAAGAGCGGCGAATATCGCGAGTGGCTGGAGATCAACTACGCGGCGCGGAGCGCCGCATGAACCGCAAGGGCATCATCCTCGCGGGGGGATCGGGGACGCGGCTCTATCCGGCGACCCGCGTCGTCTCGAAGCAGCTGCTCCCGGTGTACGACAAGCCGATGGTGTACTACCCGCTCGCGACCCTCATGCTCGCCGGCATCCGCGAGATCCTCGTGATCTCCACGCCGCAGGACACGCCGCGCTTCGCGGAGCTGCTGGGCGACGGGCGCGAGTGGGGCATCTCGCTCTCGTACGCGGTGCAGCCGCGCCCCGAAGGGCTCGCGCAGGCGTTCCTCATCGGGCGCGACTTCATCGGCTCCGGCCCGAGCTCGCTCATCCTCGGCGACAACATCTTCCACGGCCACGACCTCGCCGCCTCGCTCAAGCGCGCGGCGACCGGGACTTCGGGCGCGACCGTGTTCGCATACCCCGTGCACGACCCGGAGCGCTACGGCGTGGTGGAGTTCGACGGCGAGGGGCGGGCCGTGAGCATCGAGGAGAAGCCCGAGCGGCCGAAGTCGCGCTACGCCGTGACCGGCCTCTATTTCTACGACGCGCGCGTCGTGGACATCGCCGCGAGCCTGCGGCCCTCGGCGCGCGGCGAGCTCGAGATCACCGACGTGAATCGCGACTACCTGCAGCGCGGGGAGCTCGCCGTGGAAGTGATGGGCCGCGGCACCGCGTGGCTCGACACCGGCACGCACGAGAGCCTGCTCGAGGCCTCGCACTTCATCGAGACCATCGAGCGGCGGCAGGGCCTCAAGATCGCCTGCCCCGAGGAGATCGCGTTCCGCATGGGATACATCGATGCCGCGCAGCTCGAGCGGCTCGCCCAGCCGATGCGCAAGAACTCGTACGGGCAGTACCTGCTCGCGATCCTGCGCGAGCGCGTGTTCTAGGGGCGGCGCGTGAAGGCGATCCCCACCGCGATCCCCGAGGTGGTCGTGATCGAGCCGACGGTGTTCGGCGACGCGCGCGGCTTCTTCTTCGAGAGCTGGAACCGGCGCGACTTCGAGGCGGCGACGGGGCGCCACTGGGAATTCGTCCAGGACAACCACTCGGGCTCGGCGCGCGGCGTGCTGCGCGGCCTGCACTACCAGGTGAAGCAGCCGCAGGGAAAGCTGGTGCGGGTGGTGTCGGGCGAGGTGTTCGACGTGGCGGTCGACCTGCGCCGCTCCTCGCCCAGCTTCGGCCGCTGGGTCGGCGAGCGGCTCTCCGCGGAGAACCACCGCATGATGTGGGTGCCGCCCGGCTTCGCGCACGGCTTCCTCGTGCTCTCCGACTGGGCGGAGTTCCTCTACAAGACCACCGATTACTACGCGCCCGAGCACGAGCGCAGCCTCCTCTGGAACGATCCGTCGATCGGCATCGCGTGGCCGCTCGCCGGGGAGCCGCTGCTCAAGCCCAGGGACGCGGCGGGCGCGCCGCTCGCGACGGCGGAAACGTTCCCGTGATCCGCGTGCTCGTCACCGGCGCCGCCGGGCAGGTGGGCGCGGACGTCGCCCGCCTGCTCGAGGGGCGCGCGCAGGTGCTCGCGCGCGACCGCGCCTCGCTCGACCTCGCGCGGCCCGAGGCGATCGCGCAATGCGTGCGCGAGTTCCGCCCGCGGGTGATCGTGAACGCCGGCGCCTACACCGCGGTGGACCGGGCCGAATCGGAGCCGGAAGCGGCGCGGGCGGTGAACGCGCGCGCCCCCGCGGTGCTCGCCGAGGAGGCGCTGCGGCTGCGCGCGCTCCTCGTCCACTACTCGACGGACTACGTCTTCGACGGGACGAAGGCCGGGCCGTACGTGGAGACGGACCGGACCGCCCCGCTCAGCGTGTACGGCGAGACCAAGCTCGAGGGCGAGCGCGCCATCGCCGCGAGCGGCTGCGACCACGTGGTCCTGCGCACGAGCTGGGTGTACGCGCCGCGCGGCCGCAATTTTTTGCTCACGATGCTGCGCCTCGCGGAGTCGCGCGAAGAGCTGCGCGTCGTGGACGACCAGCGCGGGGCGCCGACCGCGAGCCTCGAGCTCGCGCGCGCGACGCTGGCGCTCTTCGCCCCCGAGGCGCACCGCCCGCTCGGGGAGGAAGACGCCGCGCGCGTGGCGGCGCATGCCGGCATCTACCATGCGACCGCGGGCGGCGAGACCACGTGGTTCGGATTCGCCGGCGAGATCTTCCGCCAGTGGTCGGCGCGCGTTCCGTCCTTCAAGGCGCCGCGGCTGGTTCCCATCCCCACGAGCGAATATCCGACGCCGGCGCGGCGCCCGGCGAACTCGGTCCTTTCGAACGAGCGGCTTCACGCCACGTTCGGCGTGCGCCTCGCTTCGTGGCGCGAGGGGCTCGCCGAAGCGCTCTCAGCCCTCGCCGCCTGAGGGCGGCGCGCCGCGCCAGAGCGTGAAGCACACCGCGCCGTCGCGATTCGGCCCCAGCTCGATGCGATAGCCGGCCTTCTCGGCGAGGCGCGCGGTGTTGAAGAGGCCGATGCCGAGCCCGCTCGGCTGCTCGGTCGGCTCGCGGAACAGGCGGTCGGCGACGCGATCGGGCACGGCGCTGCCCGTGTCGCACACCCGGAGCGCCACGTACTCGCGCGCGCAGGCGAAGTCGATGGAGATGCCCACGTTGGGCTCGCGCGCCGCCTTGGCGCGCGAGTTCTCGAGCGCGTTGTCGACGAAGTTGTCGAAGAGCGCGGCGGGCACCTGCGAGTCCGATTCGATGACGGCCTTCGTGACCACGCCGCTGCCCTCGACGCGCCGCCCCAGCTCGTACCACCAGGCCCACGCGGTCACGGGAAGCTCCGCGGTCGCCACCTCGGGCGCGCGCAGCTTGTCGAGCGTCGCTTGCAGGCGCCGGCTGAGCTGCGGGAGCTGCCGCTGCAGCAGGTTCGCGTAGCCGTCCGCGCTGTCGCGCGGCGCGATCGAGGTGAGCGCGTACAGCGACTGCAGCAGGTTCTTCACGTCGTGCGTGAGCCGCGCGCCGGTCTCGTGCACCGCCTGCAGGTAGGCGTTGCGCCGGAGCGCGGTCTCGCGCCGCTTGCCCTCGTAGAACTCGCCCACCACCTGCGAGAGGAGGCGCATGTGAAGGAAGAGCGCGGGCGAGAGCTCCATCTGCGTATAGAAGACCACCTCGAGCCCGTGTACCGCGAAGCGGCTCGCCGGCCCGCGCGGCTCGCCGAAGCGGCCCTCGCTGCCCGGCGAGCGCCATTCGCCGCCGCGCACCCAGGGAAGCTCCGAGATCTCGCGCAGCGACTGCTCGAGGAACCGCCCCGGGTCCACCTCGGTCTCGGCGAGCTCGGCGATGCGGCGCATCCACAGCTCGAACGGCATGCCGACGGACAGCAGGTAGCGGGAGAAGTACGTGCGCAACCCGCCGAAGCCGCGCATCGGGTTCCACAGCACGGCGAACACGAACAGCGCCGCGCCGAACCCGAGCACGGTGAGCGCGACCGAGGCGAGGTAGTTCCCGGAGGTGAAGCGCGTGAGCGCGATCGAGCCGAGCACGAGCACGACGCCGAGCTGGAAGACGAGCACCGCGTAGAAGAAGTCGAACACCTGGGCCGCGGCGGGCAGGGCCGGGCCGAGCGGCCACAGCGCGAGCAGCGCGAGCACCGCGGGGAGGAAGAAGCGCGCGAATCGGTCGACCTGCGCGGGCACCTGCTCGCCGCCCACCACCAGGTCCGGCACTGCACGAAGCAGGAGCACGACGAGCACGTAGGCGAACGCGATGAGGTAGAAGCGGTTGCGTCGCGCCGCGTTCACCGTGAAGACGCGCCCGCCGAGGATGCCCAGCAGGACGAGCAGCCACATCACGATCATCCAGCCGGCGAGGAAGTAGAGGATCGCGAGCGTGATCGCGAGGAGCAGCACCACGGAGAGCGGCTCGAGCTCGTGCTCCGCGGCGAAGAACGGCTGCCAGAGCAGGAACAGGCCGAAATGCACCAGCAGCCAGATGCGCTGGAAGATCCCGCCCGGGTCCGAATAGAGCGCCAGGTGCAGCGCGAGCAGCATGGCGAGCACCACCCACCGGGCGTTGCCGGAGAGGCGCTGTGCGAGCGAGGCGGCGGACGGCAAGGCGCGATTTCGAGGGGGGTGCGCCCGAGAATAATGAAAAGCGGCCGCTGGCGCCATCGACCCGCGCGTGTCGGCCTTTCGACGGCGAGCGTCGGCAAGCGGACGGGTGAGCCGGGTTCTCAGGCGCCGCGGAAGGCAGGCAAATAACCGGATTTGCTGCAAAAACAATAGGATGAGATAATGGCACGCCGCTTGCTGAAGCCTCTGCATCGGCTCAGGGAGATCACCATCATGAAATCGCAGCAGTCCGGCTTCACGCTCGTCGAGATCGCGATCGTCCTCGTGATCATCGGCCTGCTCCTCGGCGGCATCCTCAAGGGCCAGGAGCTCATCAACAGCGCCAAGGTGAAGAACCTCGCGAACGACTTCCGCGTGATTCCCACCTACATCTACGCGTACCAGGACAAGTTCAAGGCGCTGCCGGGCGACGACGCGAACGTGGTCGCGCACATCGGGTCGGCCTGCGACGGCGCGACGAACTGCAAGCCGGGCAACGGCAACGGCGTGATCGACGGCAACTGGAACGCCGCCGGCGGCGCCACCGAGGCGTCGCAATTCTGGTCGCACGTGCGCCTCGCGAACCTCGCCGCGGGCCCGACGGTGGTGAGCGACGCCGCGTACGATCCGACCAACGCCGTGGGCGGGCGCCTGGGCATCACCAGCGCCACCACCGCGCAGACCGTGGCCGGGATCAGCGGGACCTACATCGTGTGCTCCGGCTCGATCCTCGGGAAGTTCGCGAAGCAGCTCGACATCCAGATGGACGACGGCAACACCGCGACCGGCTCGATGCGCACGGTGGCCGACAACACGGCGAGTGCCGGCACGGCTGTGGCGACCACGGCGGTGGACGACGCCACGAACTACGAGGTGTGCATGGGGTTCTGACCCCGCGCGCTACTCGCCTCGCCGGACGGCCCGCCTCGCGCGGGCCGTTTCATTTCCGCCCTAGGAAAATGGGGTCAGATTACTTTTTCGGCGATCGGGGACGAATGTCCACGTCCGTCCCACGTTCGGCGTTCCACTTCCCATGGCTCGTCCTGCGCGCATCGATCTTCCCGGAGTTCCGCAGCATCTGGTGGTCCGCGGAAACAACCGCGCGAACCTGTTCCGCGACGACAACGATCGCACGGTGTTCATCCGCTTCCTGAGGCAGTCGATCACAGTCACCGACTCGGACGTTCATGCTTTCGTGTTGATGACGAACCACGTGCATCTGCTTGCCACGGGAAAGGCGGCGGGAGCGCTTTCCCGGCTGGTCCAGTCCGTGGGCCGTCGCTACACACGATATGTCAATCGAGTGCACGAGCGCACCGGGACCCTTTTCGAGGGCCGCTTCCACGCCAGCCTGGTCGACTCGGAGCGCTATTTGTTCACTTGCATGCGCTACATCGAGCTGAATCCGGTGCGCGCAGGGATGAGCGCTCACGCCGGCGAATACGCGTGGTCGAGCTTTCGGCAGAACTCCGGGGCGGAGCCCCTTGTATGGCTCACCCCGAGATCGGAGTATTTGGCGTTGGGATGTGATGCCGCGTCACGGGGCGAAGCGTACCGCAGCCTCTTCTCGAATCCGATTGCCGATGGGGAACTCCAGGCAATCCGGCAAGGCATCCGCAAGAATGCTCCTCTCGGCGCCTCGCATTTCATCGATTGCGTGGAGCACGCGCTCGGTCGCAAAGTCGAGCCCGCGCCTCGCGGCCGGCCGAAAACGAAAAAGTAATCTGACCCCATTTTCTAACCCCATTTTCTAGCCCTGCAGCACGCGGATCTCGGCGCGCGCGAGGTTCTCCTGCGTGCCGAGGAGGACGAGCACGTCGCCCGCCTGCACGGGCACCTCGGGGCCGGGATTCACGTCGCGCGATCCCTTGCGGCGCACCGCCGTCACCTGCACCCCCACGGCCCCGAGCTCCAGCTCGCCGAGCGTCTTGCCCACGCTCGGCGCGTCCGGACCCACCACCACGGTGCGCAGCCGGGGCTCGTCGCGGTCGTCGAGGTCGGAGTCGGTCATGCCGTGGAAGAATCCCGGCGCGTAGCGGTAGCGCTCCTCGCGCACGTCGCGCAGTCTCCTGAGCACGCGGTTGAGCGGCTTGCCGAGCTGGATCATGGTCTGGGTCCCCAGCATGAGCGAGCCCTCGATCACCTCGGCGACGATCTCGGCGGCGCCCGCGGCGCGCAGCGCCTCCACGTCGCTGTCGTCGAAGGTGCGCACGATCACCGGGATGCCGGGGCGAAGCTCGCGCACGTGGGCGAGGATCGCGAGCGCCTTGCGCGTGTCGGCGAAGCTCACCACCACCGCCACGGCGCGCGCGAGCGCCGCCGCCACCAATACCTCGCGGCGCGCGGCGTCGCCGAACACCACCGAGTCGCCCGCGGCCGCCGCCTCGCGCACCCGCTCCGGGTCCGAGTCGAGGGCGATCACCGGGATCTTGTCGCGCTCGAGGAACCTCGCGAGCGCCTGGCCGCTGCGCCCGTAGCCGCACACGATCACGTGGCCGCGCGCGGCCATCGCCCTCACGGCGAGCTCGTGCAGGGCGACCGCGCGCGTCGTCCACTCGCTCTTCACGAGGTAGAGCACGATGCGCTCCATGCGCGCGAGGACGAGCGGCGCGGCGAGCATCGTGAGGAGCGCGCCGGCGAGCACCACCTGCAGGGTCCCGGCGCCGAGCGCCGCCTCGCGCAGGGCGAGCGCGAGCAGCACGAAGCCGAACTCGCCCGCCGGGGCGAGGGCGAGCGCGGTGCGCAGCGCGGTCGGCTTCTCGTTGCCGAAGAGGAGCGCGAGGACGTACACGACGGCGAACTTGACGCCGAGCAGCAGCGCGAACACCACCAGCACCGCGACGAAGTGCTGCGCGAGCACGCGCGGCTCGAGCAGCATGCCGATCGTCACGAAGAAGAGCCCGAGCAGGACGTCGCGGAACGGCTGGATGTAATCCTCGACCTGCCAGCGGTATTCGGTCTCCGAGATCATCATCCCGGCGAGGAAGGCGCCGAGCGCGAGCGACAGGCCCGCCTGCTCGGTGACCCACGCGAGCCCGAGCGTCACGAGCAGCACGAACAGCACGAAGAGCTCGCTCGACCTGCGACGCGCCACGCGCTCGAAGAGCGGTCGCATCAGCCGCTGCCCGGCGTAGAGGACGATCGCGAGCACGACGGCCGCCTTCAGGAGCGCGGTGCCGATCGCCTGGGCGATGGCGCCGGTGGAAAGGGCGAGCGACGGGATCAGCACCAGCAGCGGGATCACCGCGAGGTCCTGGAAGAGAAGCACGCCCATCACCTGCCGGCCGAAGCCGCTGTGGAGCTGCCCGCGCTCGGCGAGCGTCTTGGAGACGATCGCCGTGGACGACATCGCCGCGACGCCCCCCACCACCACGCCGGCGCGCCAGTCCGCGCCCGTGGCCATGGCGGCGGCGATGCCGAGCGCCATGGTCGCCGCCACCTGCGCGCCGCCCAGGCCGAACACGATGCTGCGCATGGCGACGAGCTGCGGCAGGCTGAATTCGAGCCCCACGGAGAACATGAGGAACACCACGCCGAACTCGGCGAGGTAGCGCTGCGCGTCGGTGGCGGGAACGAAGGCGAGCGCGTGGGGACCGATGAAGGCGCCGACCAGCAGGTAGCCGAGGATAGGCGGCAGCCCCGCCTGGCGGAAGAGCGCCACCACGGCGACCGCGAAGACGAGCAGGGTCAGCGCGACGGACAGGGCGTCGTGCATGGGCGGCGCGGGCGGCGTCCCGGGGGCAATGGATTTATACTT
>DATIVM010000200.1:0-14508 GCA_035465975.1 Usitatibacter sp. | reverse complement strand
AGGAGCGCGAGGCGCTCGACGATTTCCTGCGCGGAGCCGCGGAAGCCCACGCGCTCGAGGTCGGCATCGGCGAGGCTCGTGAGCACGGTCACCGCGACCAGCAGCGGCCTGCGCGGCGCGGCCGCGACGGCCTCGCGCGCGGCGCGCATCATCGCCTCGCCGCCGCTCGCGTGCACGTTGAGCATCCACACGCCGAGGCGCGCGGCGGAACGGCACGCGCCGGCGACCGTGTTCGGGATGTCGTGGAACTTGAGGTCGAGGAACACCTCGAAGCCGCGCTCCTGCAGCGCCGCGACGACCGAGGGCCCCGCCGCCACGAAGAGCTCCTTGCCGACCTTCACGCGGCAGAGCTTGGGGTCGAGGCGCGCGGCGAGCGCGAGCGCCGCCGCCTCGTCGGCGACGTCGAGCGCGACGATCACGCGCCTCGGCTCGAGCCGCGCCGGCGACAGGGTCTCATCCACCGAGCTGCATCCTCGCGAGGTGCTTGCCGGAGCTTTCCAGCTCGGCCGTGCGGCGCGGCGGGAACGTCTCCCATCCGCCGCAGGCCGGGCACTGCCAGAAGAACTGGCGCGCCTTGAAGCCGCAGTTGGCGCAGAGGTACACGGCGAGCGCCTGCGCGTGCGAGTGCACCAGGTTCTTCATGAGCTGCAGGTCCTGGCGGCGCTCCGGCGGCGCGCGCACCAGCTCCGCGTCGATCAGGCGGTCGAGCCCGACGAGCGTGGGATTGCGCCGCACCTCGTCGCGCACCAGGCGCCACGCCGCCTCGTCGCCCTCGTGCTCCGCGGTCGCCTGGTAGACCACGTTCAGCAGGTCGAGCCCCGGGTAGCGGTGCTGCAGGCCGCGCAGCAGCGTGAGCCCCTCGCCGAGCTTGCCGAGCGCGCGGTAGCTCTCGACCATGCCCTCGGCGACGAGCCCGAAGTACGCCGGGTCCTGCTGCTCGATCGCCTTCCACGCCTCGATCGCTTCCTCGTGCCGGCCCTCGCGCGCGAGCCACTCGCCGCGCAGCAGGTTCGCCCGCACGCACTTGCGGTTCGCCTCGAGGGCGTTGCGCAGGAACCCCTCGGCCTGCGCCGCGTGGCCGTGCAGGTGCGCGGTGATCGCGAGCTCGCAGGCGTAGTTGGCGATCTCGCGCTGGTAGTTGCGCTTCGCGCTCGCCTCGAGCCGCTTCGCCGTGTCGATCGCCTTCTGCCAGTCCTTCTCCTGGATGTAGATGTCGAGGAGGCTGCGATGCACCTCGGGCGAGGGGTCGACCTCGGCCATGCGCGCGAGCACCTGCTCGGCGTGCTCGAGGAGGCCCGCCTTGAAGTAGTCGCGCGAGAGCTCGAGCGAGGCCTCGCGGCGCTGCTCCGGGGGAAGGTCTTCGCGGTTCACCAGGTCCTGGTGCATGCGGATCGCGCGGTCCACCTCGCCGCGGCGGCGGAAGAGGCTCCCCAGCGCGAACTGCAGCTCCACCGTCTGCGGGTTCTCCTTCGCCACCTGCAGGAACGATTCGATCGCCTTGTCGGGCTGCTCGTTCAGCAGGAAGTTGAGGCCGCGGAAATAGGACGAGGGGAGCGCCCGCGATTCGGAAAGGAGCGACTTCAGGTCGATGCGCGCCGCGATCCAGCCCATGCCGAAGAAGACCGGCAGGGCGAGGAGCCACCAGAACTCAAACTCCATGGACGTCCACGGAAGGCGGCTCCGTGCCGGGCGCGGCGGGCGGCGGGGACGGCATCGCGGCGAGCCGCGCCGCGGCCTTGCGCAGGCGCGCGACCTCGCGCCGCTGCCGCACCACCGTCGGCACCCACGCGAGGAGGCCGATCACGATGCCCGCGACGAAGGCGACCAGCAGCACGAAGACGAGCGGCGCGTTCCACGACCGGTCCAGCAGCCCGTGAATGGTCACGGTATGCGCGTTCTTCGTCGCGAACCACACGACGAAGAGGAGGATCAGGAATCGGACGATCCAGACGAATGCTTGCATGGACGGGCGGCGCGGCAAATTGCGCCCGTTATTGTAACTTGGGCGGTGGCCCTCCCGCCCCGGGGTCGAATACCGCGACCCGGTCGTCGCTCTCCATGGGCTCGCCCGCGCGCCACGCCGGCGCTGAAAAGGAAACGGGGCGCTCGCGCGCCCCGTCGTCCGTCACTTGCCCCCGGGGGCCGTTCAGCCCTCGTGGTAATCCACCCTCTCGCGCAGCTCCTTGCCCGCCTTGAAGTGCGGCACGTACTTGCGCGGGACCTGCACCCGCTCGCCGGTCTTGGGATTGCGACCGGTTCTCGGCGGGCGGTAGTTCAGGCCGAAGCTGCCGAAGCCGCGGATCTCGATGCGATTGCCCGACGCGAGGGTGTTGGCCATCGCATCGAGCATCGTCTTCACCGCGAGCTCCGCGTCCTTCGGCGCCAGCTGGCTATGGCGTGCGCTCAGCAGCTCGATGAGCTGTGATTTCGTCATGGCGCGAAACTCCCCCTTCGCGTTGATCGCCTACTCCTTGTCCTTCCCGCCCAGCTTGGCCTTCAGGAGCGCGCCGAGGTTCGTGGTGCCGGCGCTCGCGCTCGATTCGGCCGCGTGCTTCTGGAGCGCCGCGGCTTCCTCCGCCGCGTCCTTCTGCTTGATGGAGAGCTGGATGGAACGGCTCTTGCGGTCGATGTTGATGATGACCGCCTCGATGGCGTCGCCTTCCTTGAGGTGGGAGCGCACGTCCTCCACGCGGTCGCGCGAGATCTCGGAGGCGCGCAGGTACCCCTCCACGTCCTTCTCGAGCTCGATCACCGCGCCCTTGGGCTCGATCGACTTCACCGTGCCCTTCACGATGTTGCCCTTGTCGTGCGTGGCCACGTAGTTGCCGAACGGGTCGCCCTCGAGCTGCTTGATGCCGAGCGAGATGCGCTCGCGCTCGACGTCGATGGAGAGCACCACCGTCTCGACCTCGTCGCCCTTCTTGAGGTTCTTCACCGCCTCCTCGCCCGGCTGCTGCCAGGACAGGTCGGAGAGGTGCACCAGGCCGTCGATGTTGCCCGGCAGGCCGATGAACACGCCGAAGTCGGTGATCGACTTGATCACGCCCTTCACGCGGTCGCCCTTCTTGTGGTTCATCGCGAACTCTTCCCACGGGTTCGGCATGCACTGCTTCATGCCGAGCGAGATGCGGCGGCGGTCCTCGTCGATCTCGAGGATCATCACCTCGACCTCGTCGCCCAGGGAGACGACCTTGGCGGGATGCACGTTCTTGTTGGTCCAGTCCATCTCGGAGACGTGCACCAGGCCCTCGATGCCGCTCTCGATCTCGACGAATGCGCCGTAGTCGGTGATGTTGGTCACCTTGCCGAAGAGGCGCGTGCCCTGCGGGTAGCGGCGCGAGATGCCGATCCACGGGTCCTCGCCGAGCTGCTTGAGGCCGAGCGACACGCGGTTCTTCTCGGCGTCGAACTTGAGGATCTTGGCCGTCACCTCGTCGCCCACGGAGAGCACCTCGGTCGGGTGCTTCACGCGGCGCCACGCGAGGTCGGTGATGTGGAGGAGCCCGTCGATGCCGCCCAGGTCCACGAACGCGCCGTAATCGGTGATGTTCTTCACGACGCCCTTCACGACCGCGCCTTCCTTGAGCGTCTCGAGGAGCTGCTGGCGCTCGACGCCCGCGGTCTCCTCCATCACGGCGCGGCGCGAGACCACGACGTTGTTGCGCTTGCGGTCGAGCTTGATGACCTTGAACTCGAGCTCCTTGCCCTCGAGGTGCGAGGTGTCCTTCACCGGGCGCAGGTCGACGAGCGAGCCGGGCAGGAACGCGCGGATGCCGTTCACCATGACGGTGAGGCCGCCCTTCACCTTGCCGGACACGACGCCCTTGATGATCTTCGCGTTGGCGAGCGCGTCGTCGAGCTCGGACCAGGCGGCGAGCTTCTTCGCCTTCTCGCGCGAGAGCTTCGTCGCGCCGAAGCCGTCCTCGAGCGCTTCGATGGCGACCGACACGAAGTCGCCGGGCTTCACTTCCACTTCGCCGCGGTCGTTCTTGAATTCTTCCGTCGAGATGGTGCTTTCGGACTTCAGTCCCGCGTTCACGATCACCACGTTGGGGTCGACGGAGATGACCTCGGCGGTGATCACTTCGCCGACGCGCATTTCCTGGCGCGAAAGGCTCTCCTCGAAGAGGGCGGCGAAGCTGTTCTCGGCTGCGGGGTTGGGTTGGGTTGAGGTTTGGGACAACATGAAAAAACCTGGCTTTCGGATGGACGGCCTCGCGGCCGTTGTGGATCAACGCCAGGAGGGCCGGCGCTCGCGCCAACCCCCTGACACCCTTGGGGTTTATCGCCCCGGTCGAGCGTCCCGGCCGCGCCGGGAAGACCTTTCGCGCCACCAGTCGAGGACTTTCTGCACCGCCTGCTCGACGGAAAGTCCGCTGGTATCGAGAAAAACCGCGTCGGGATAATGCCTTAGCGGCGCGACGGGGCGCGATGCATCGCGCTCGTCGCGTCGCCGCAGCTCCTCCACGACGTCCTGCATTTTCGCATACATTCCCTTTTCCATCAACTGCTTATATCTCCGCTCGGCGCGCGTCTCGATGGCCGCGCTGAGGAAGACCTTGAGCGCCGCGTCCGGAAAGACGATGGAGCCCATGTCGCGGCCCTCGGCGACCAGCCCCGGCGGCTGGCGAAAGGCGCGCTGGCGCTCGAGAAGCGCGGTGCGAACGGCGGGCCAGGCGGCGAGGCGGGAAGTCGCGGCGCTCACCTCCTCGGTGCGCAGGGTCTCGGTCACGTCCCGGCCGCCCAGGAGGATGCCCTCGTCGACGAAGCGTGCGTCCATGCCCAGCGCCACCCGCGCGAGGGCCGCCTCGTCGCCCAGGTCCGCGCCGGCCTCGATCGCCGCGAGCGTCGCGAGGCGGTAGAGGGCGCCGCTGTCGAGGTAGTGGAAGCCGAGCGCGGCGGCCACCCGGGCGGCGACGGTGCCCTTGCCGCTCGCCGACGGGCCGTCGATGGCGATGACGGGGATCTTCGCTTCCGGGGAGGCGGCCATGGGAGGGCTAGGAAACGAGCGCGCGGAAGGCGTCGAAATAGGCGGGGAAGGTCTTCGCGACGCAGCCCGGATCGAGGATCCGCACCGGCCGCGGGCCGAACGCGGCGAGCGAGAAGCACATGGCCATGCGATGGTCGTCGTAGGTTTCGACCGCCACGCGCTCGCCCGGTGCGTGCGGCGCGAGGAAGCCCGGGGGCGGGACCACCGCGAGGTGATCGGCGCCCTCCTCGACGACGGCGCCGAACTTGCGCAGCTCGGCGGCCATGGCCGCGATGCGGTCGGTCTCCTTCACGCGCCAGCTCGCGATGTTGCGGATGCGGCAGGGCCCGTCGGCGAAGAGCGCGAGCACGGCCGCGGTCATGGCGGCATCCGGAATGAGGTTCATGTCGAGGTCGAAGGCGGCGAGCGGCGCCATGATGCCCGAGGCGCCGCGCGCGGGGCGGCTCGCCTCGATCCAGTCCTCGCCCATCGCGATCCCGGCGCCCATCGCCTCGAGCACCTCGGCGAAGCGCACGTCGCCCTGGAGGCTCCCACGGCCCACGCCGCGCACGCGCACCGGTCCTCCGCCGAGCGCGCCGGCCGCGAGGAAATAGGAGGCGGAGGAAGCATCGCCCTCGACGCGGACCTTGCCGGGCGAGCGATAGCGGCTCCCCGGGGCGATCTCGAACGTGCGCCAGCCCTCGCGGCGCGCCTCCACGCCGAAGCGCGCCATGAGGCCGAGCGTGAGGCCCACGTACGGCCTGGAGACCAGCTCGCCCTCGACCTCGATGCGCGCCCCCTCGCCCGCCCACGCGAGCGCCATGAGGAGCGCGGAAAGGAACTGGCTCGAGACGTCGCCGCGTACGCGCACGCGCGCGGGGCCGCGCGAGGCGCGCGGCGCGATCGCGAGCGGCGGGTAGCCGGGTTCTCCGCGCCATTCCACCCGCGCCCCCGCCTCGCGCAACGCCGCGACGAGGTCGCCGATGGGCCGCTCGTGCATGCGCGCCACGCCGCTCAACGTGTAATGGCCGTCGGCGAGCGCGAGGACCGCCGTGAGGGGACGGAAGGCGGTTCCCGCATTGCCGAGGAAGAGATCGGCGCGCTTCACCGGGAAGCCGGACGCGGCCCCGATGCCGTGCACGCGCAGGTGCTCGACGCCCTCCAGCGGCTCGATCCGCACGCCGAGCGTCGCGAGCGCCTCGCGCATCACGCGGGTGTCGTCGGAATCGAGCAGCTCGCTGAGCTCGGTGGCGCCGCTCGCGAGCGCGGCGAGGAGGAGCGTCCGGTTGGAGATGCTCTTCGAGCCCGGCAACCGCAGCTCGCCCGCGGCCCTGCGGACCGGCGCCAGGTCGAGGAAATCCACGGCTACTCGCTCGAGGCGCTGCGCCGGTGTCCCGCGCCCCAGGCGTGGCGCGCGCTGCGCGCCTCGGTCATGAGGCGCTCGAGCCCGGGACCGTCGCCCTTCTCGACCAGCTCGCGGAACACGGCGAGCCGCGCGCCGTAGCGGTCGATCTCCTCGAGGAGCGCCGCGCGGTTCTGCAGCGCGATGTCACGCCACATCTCGGGCGAGCTCGCGGCGATGCGCGTGAAGTCGCGGAAGCCGCCGGCGGCGAAGCCGAGCAGCTCCGCGGCGTCCTCGCGCGAGGCGATCTCGGAGACGAGCGCGAACGAGAGCAGGTGCGGCAGGTGGCTCACCGCGGCGAAGATGCGGTCGTGGCGCTCCGCGGACATGGTCGCGACGCGCGCGCCGGCCGCTTCCCAGCAGCCCTTCACGAAATCGATCGCTTCGGCCGAGGTCGCCGCGGCGGGCGTGAGCACCACGCGCGCGGAGCGGAAGAGGTCCGGCACCGCGGCGTCCACGCCGCTCGCCTCGCGCCCCGCGATGGGATGGCCCGGCACGAAGCGCGGGAAGCGCTCGCGCAGCTCCTCCTCGGCGAGGCGCACCACTTCTCCCTTGGTGCTCCCCACGTCGGTCACCACGGCGCTTGGCTCCAGCGTGAGGGCGACATCGTGCAGGACCGGCCCGACGGCCCGCACCGGCACGGCGACGACGACGAGCTCCGCCCCCTTCGCCGCCTCGGAGGCCGAGGTGCACGCGCGGTCGATCACGCCGAGCGCGGCGGCGCGCTCCAGCGCCTGCGCGTCGCGGTCGTAGCCGGCGACGCTCGCCACCGCACCCGCGCGGCGCAGCGCGAGGGCGAGGGACCCGCCCACGAGCCCGACGCCGATCACGGCGAGCGTCTTCAGCCGGCGCATGGGATCAGGCTCCGGCGAGCGCGCGCTCGAGCGCCTTCAGAAAGCGCTCGTTGTGCTCGGCGAGGCCCACGGTGACGCGCAGGTGCTCCGGCATGCCGTAGCCCGCGATGGGGCGCACGATCACGCCCTGCCGGAGCAGAGACTGGTAGATGCGCGCGGCGTCGCCCACGCGCACGGTGATGAAGTTGCCGTGGGACGGAATGAACTCCAGGCCGAGGCGGCGCAAGCCCGCCTCGAGCTGCTTCAGGCCCGCCGCGTTCACCGCGCGCGCCCTGGCGATGAATTCGTCGTCGTCGAGCGCCGCGCAGGCCGCCACCATCGCGAGGTGGTTCACGTTGAACGGCTGGCGCACGCGGTTCATCACCTCGGCCACCTCGGGATCGGCGACGCCGAAGCCCACGCGCAGGCCCGCGAGGCCGTAGGCCTTGGACAGCGTGCGCGAGATCACCAGGTTCGGAAACCGCGCGACCCACTGCGCGGTGGGCGACTTCAGCGCGTCGGGAAGGTACTCGCCGTAGGCCTCGTCGATCACCACCAGCACGCGCGGCGGGATGCGCTCCACGAAACGCCGGACGTCCTCCCACGCGTTGAAGGTGCCGGTCGGGTTGTTCGGGTTGGCGAGGAAGACGATCCTGGTGTCCGCGGTCACCGCGCGCGCCATGGCCTCGAGGTCGGTGCCGTAGTCGCGCGCCGGGACCTCGATCGCGCGCGCGCCGATCGCCTGGATCGCGAGCGGGTAGACGACGAAGCCGTGCTGCGAGTACACCGCCGCATCGTCGCGCGTGAGGAACGCGCGCGCCACGAGCTCGAGCACGTCGTTCGAGCCGTTGCCGAGCACGAGGTTGTCGGCGGCCACACCCAGCTTGCGCGACAGCACCGCCTTCAGCTCGAAGCCGCTGCCGTCGGGGTAGTAGTGCAGCTCCTCGAGCGCGCCGCGGATCGCGGCGAGCGCCCTGGGCGAGGGCCCGAGCGGGCTCTCGTTCGAGGCCATCTTGAGGATCGTCGATTCGTCCAGCCCCAGCTCGCGCGCCGTCTCCGAGATGGGCTTGCCCGGGACGTAGGGCGCGATCGCGCGGACGTTGGCCGGGGCCAGCTCTTTCATGTGCACGGGAGTTTGCATGCCGACCGCCGCCATCAGATCACCGCCATGGGATAGGAGCCGAGCACCTTGAGGAAGCCGGCGATCCGCGCCACCTCCCCGAGGGCCGCGGCGACGTTCGCCTCCTCCCGGTGCCCCTCGATGTCGACGAAGAAGAGGTATTCCCACAGCGCGACGCGCGAGGGACGCGACTCGAACTTGGTCATGGAGACGCCGCGCTGCGCGAACGGCGTGAGCATCTCGTAGACCGCGCCGGCGCGGTTGCGCGCGGAGAGCACCAGCGAGGTCTTGTCGCGTCCCGTGGGCCTCGGCGCGTAGTCGCCGAGGATCAGGAAACGCGTGGTGTTGTTCGGCTCGTCCTCGATGTTCGAGGCGAGGATCGCGAGCCCGTAGTGCTCGGCCGCCATGTCGCCCGCGACCGCCGCCGAGCCCGGCTCCTCGGCCGCGCGGCGCGCGGCCTCGGCGTTGCTCGCCACCGCCACGCGCTCGGCCTTGGGCAGGTTCAGGTTCAGCCATTCGTGGCACTGCGCGAGCGACTGGCCGTGGGAGAACACGCGGCGGATCTCCGAGAAATCCTTCGGCGCCGCCTTCGACATCAGGTTGTGGTGGATGCGCACGATCACCTCGCCGCAGACCTTGAGCGGGCTCTGCGGCATGAGGTCGAGCGAGCGGCCCACCGCGCCCTCGGTGGAGTTCTCCACGGGCACCACGCCGAAATCCGCGGCGCCCGACTCGACCTCGCGGAACACCTCGTCGATGGAAGCCACCGGCACCGCCTCCGCGGCGAGGCCGAAGTGCTTGAGCGCCGCGCGCTCGCTGAACGTGCCGCGCGGGCCGAGGTAGGCGACGGTGATCGGCCGCTCGAGGGCGAGGCACGCCGACATGATCTCGCGGAAGAGGAGCGCCGCCGTCTCCGCCGACAGGGGCCCCGGGTTGCGCTCCTTGATGCGGCGAAGGACCTGCGCCTCGCGCTCGGGGCGGTAGGCCTGGCCCACCTTCAGCGTGCCGATTCTCCGCGCGAGCCTCGCGCGCTCGTTGAGCGCTTCGAGGATGCGGTCGTCGAGCCGGTCGATCTCCTCGCGCAGGCGCTCCAGCTCGCCGGGCGCGGCGGACGGCACGCCGCTCACGGCGCCTTCCGCTCGACGGGCGGCACGCTGCGCACCGAGAGCACTCCCGGGATGCGCGCGATGCGGGCGACGACCTCCGGCGCGGCGGGGCTGTCCAGGTCGACGAGCGTGTACGCCATGTCGCCCTTCGATTTGTTGACCATGTTGTGGATGTTGAGGCCGGCCTGCGCCATCGTAGTCGAAATCTGCCCCACCATGTTGGGCACGTTCGCGTTGGCGATCGCCATGCGGTGCGGCGATTCGCGCGCCATCTCCACGCTCGGGAAATTCACCGCGTTGCGGATCGCGCCTTCCTCGAGGAACTCGCGCAGCTGGTCGACCACCATGAGCGCGCAGTTCTCCTCGGCCTCCTCGGTGGAGGCTCCCAGGTGCGGCAGCGCCACGATGCCCGGCTGGTTCTGCAGGCGCGGGCTCGGGAAATCGCACACGTACGCCTTCAGACGCTTCTCGGCGATCGAGGCGAGCACCGCCTCCTCGTCCACGACGGCGTCGCGCGAGAAGTTGAGGAGCACCATGCCGCGACGCGCGTGCGCGAGGCGCTCGCGCCCCACGAGGTGGCGCGTCTTGCCGTTGAGCGGCACGTGCAGCGTCACGAAATCGGAGCCCTTCAGCACCTCGTCGATCGAGGCGGCGCGCTTCACCGAGGCGGGGAGCCGCCAGGCGTTGTCGACCGTGATCTCGGGGTCGTAACCCAGCACCTTCATGCCGAGCCGGATCGCGCTGTCGGCGACCAGCCCGCCGATCGCGCCCAGGCCGATCACGCCGAGCGTGCGGCCGGGAAGCTCGAAGCCGGCGAACTGCTTCTTGCCGTCCTCGACGCGCTTGTCGAAATCGCCGCCGGGCTCGAGCGACTGAACGTAGGCGGCCGCGGGAACGATGTTGCGGGCGGCGAGGAGCATCGCGGCGAGGACGAGCTCCTTCACCGCGTTGGCGTTCGCGCCCGGCGCGTTGAAGACCGGGATGCCGCGCCGGCTCATCTCCTCCACGGGGATGTTGTTCACGCCCGCGCCCGCGCGGCCGATGGCCTTCACCGTGTCGGGGATTTCCGGGAGCTGCAGCGGATGCGAGCGCAGCAGGATCGCGTCCGCATGCGCGAGCCCCTTGCCGACCGCGTAGACCGCGTGCGGGAAGCGCTCGAGCCCGCGCGCCGAGATGGCGTTGTAGACGGCGATGCGGAATCTCTCGCTCATGCGATCGAGGCGCGCGCGCCTCAGGCGTGGGCGCGGCGGAACTCTTCCATGAACGCGACCAGCGCCTCGACGCCCTCGATCGGCATGGCGTTGTAGATGGAGGCGCGCATGCCGCCCACCGAGCGATGCCCCTTGAGCTGCGAGAGCCCGCGGCGCTCGGCCTGCGCGAGGAACTCGGCGTCGAGCTTCGCATCGCGCAGCCGGAACGGCACGTTCATGCGCGAGCGGTCCTCCTTCGCGACCGGGTTCGAGTAGAAGTCCTGCGAATCGATGTAGTCGTAGAGCCGCTTCGCCTTGCGGACGTTGTCGCGCTCGACCGCCGCGAGCCCGCCGCGCTCCAGGAGCCACTTGAAGGTGAGGCCGGCGAGGTACACCGAGAACGTGGGCGGCGTGTTGAGCATGGAATCCGCCTCGGACTGCAGCTTGTAGTCGAGGACGTTGGGCGTGCCGGGCAGCGCGTGGCCGACCAGGTCCTCGCGCACGATCACGACGACCAGCCCCGCCGGACCGATGTTCTTCTGCGCCCCGGCGTAGATGAGGCCGTATTTCGCGACGTCGACCGGCCGCGAGAGGATGTGCGAGGACATGTCCGCGACGAGCGGCGTCCCGCCGGTATCCGGCGTCCAGTGGAACTCCACGCCGCCGATCGTCTCGTTCGAGCAGATGTGCAGGTAGGCCGCGTCCTTCGAGCGCTTCCACGCCGCCTGCCTCGGCACGTAGGTGAAGCTGCGGTCCTCGCTCGAGGCGGCGACGTTCACCTCGGCGAACTTCCTCGCCTCGGCGATCGCCTTCCTCGACCACTCGCCGGTGTTCACGAAGTCGATCACCTTGCGGCCGCGCAGCAGGTTCATCGGCACGGCCGAGAACTGCAGCGTCGCCCCGCCCTGCAGGAAGAGGACCTTGTAGCTCGCGGGAATGGCGGCGAGCTTGCGCAGGTCCGCCTCGGCCTCCCCGGCGATGGCGATGAACTCGCGGCCGCGGTGGCTCATCTCCATCACGGACATGCCCGCGTCGTGCCAGTTCACGAGCTCCCACTTCGCCTTCTCGAGGACCTCCACCGGCATCGTGGCCGGCCCCGCGCCGAAGTTGAAGATGCGGGCGGCGGGCTTCACGGAGGCGGTCATCAGCTTTCCTCCCCGTCCGCGGGCGGCTCCTCCGGGGGCGGCTCGTCCGCGGACGGCTCGTTCGCGGGGCTCGCGTCCTCGGCGTGCCCGTTGCCGCCGTGGCCGTTGCCGTTCCCGTTGCCGTTCCCGTTCTCGCCGTTCTCCTCGTCGCGATCCATGATGCGCTCGAGGCCGGAGAGCTTCTCGCCCTCGGAGAGGTTGATGAGCGTGACGCCCTGCGTGGAGCGGCCCATCTCGCGGATCTCGTTCACGCGCGTGCGGATCAGCACGCCGCCGGAGGTGATGAGCATGATCTCGTCCTCGGGCGAGACGAGGGTCGCGGCCACGACCTTGCCGTTGCGCTCGCTCGTCTGGATCGCGATCATCCCCTGCGTGCCCCGCCCGTGGCGCGTGTACTCGGTGATCGGCGTGCGCTTGCCGAAGCCGTTCTCGGTCGCAGTGAGCACGCTCTGGCTCTCGTTCTCCGCCACCAGCAGCGCGATCACCTTGCCGCCCTTCGCGAGGTTCATGCCGCGCACGCCGCGCGCGCCGCGCCCCATCGGGCGCACCTCGTTCTCGTCGAAGCGCACCGCCTTGCCCTCGTCGGAGAAGAGCATCACGTCGTGCTTGCCGTCGGTGAGCGCGACGCCGATCAGGCGGTCGCCCTCGTCGAGGTCCACGGCGATGATTCCCGAGGGACGCGGGCGCGAGAACTCCGAGAGCGGCGTCTTCTTCACGACCCCTTCCTGGGTCGCGAAGAACACGTACGAATCCTCGCGGAACTCGCGCACCGGCAGGATCGCGTTGATGCGCTCGTCCTCGTCCATCTTGAGCAGGTTCACGATGGGCTTGCCGCGCGAGGCGCGCCCACCCTGCGGCACCTCGTAGACCTTGATCCAGTAGACCTTGCCCGTGTTGGAGAAGCAGAGCACGTAGTCGTGCGTGTTGGCGACGAAGAGCTTCTCGACGAAATCGTCCTCGCGCGTCGTGGTCGCCTGCTTGCCGCGCCCGCCGCGCTTCTGCGCGCGGTACTCGTCGAGCGGCTGGCTCTTCACGTAGCCGGCGTGCGAGAGGGTGACCACCACGTCCTCGCGCGCGATGAGGTCCTCGATCTGGATGTCCTCGCCGTTCACCACGATCTCGCTGCGGCGCTCGTCGCCGAACTCGCGCTTGATCTCCGCGAGCTCGTCGCCGATGATCTTCGTCACCCGCTCGGGGCGCGCGAGGATGTCGAGCAGGTCCTCGATGGCGGCGATCACCTCGCGGTACTCCGAGAGGATCTTGTCCTGCTCGAGCCCGGTGAGGCGCTGCAGCTGCATCTCGAGGATGCGCTGCGCCTGGACGTCCGAGAGGCGATAGCCGCGGGAAGGGCCGCCCTCCGGGGCGGGGCCCGACGCCACCAGGCCGAATTCCTTCGGCAGCGCCTCGGGCCGGAACTGCTCGGCCATGGCGCGCGCGAGCATCTCCTCCACCAGCGACGAGCGCCACGTGCGCGACATGAGCTCGGTGCGCGCGACCTGGGGCGTGGCCGCCGCCTTGATGATCGCGATCACCTCGTCCACGTTCGAGAGCGCGACGGCGAGGCCTTCCAGCACGTGACCGCGCTCGCGCGCCTTGCGCAGGTCGAACACCGTGCGGCGCGTGACGACCTCGCGGCGATGGCGCAGGAAGTGGTCGAGGAACTGCTTGAGGTTGAGGAGCTTCGGCTGCCCGTCGACCAGGGCCACCATGTTCATGCCGAACGTCTCCTGCATCTGCGTGAGCTTGTACAGGTTGTTCAGCACGATCTCGGCCACCTCGCCGCGCTTGAGCTCGATCACGGCGCGCATGCCCGACTTGTCCGATTCGTCGCGCAGGTCGGAGATGCCCTCGATGCGCTTCTCGCGCACCAGCTCGCCGATCTTGATGAGGAGCTGCGCCTTGTTCACCTGGTAGGGCAGCTCGTCGATGATGATCGCCTGCCGGCCGCCCTTCTCGAGATCCTCGACGTGCGTGCGCGCGCGCATCACGACGCGCCCGCGGCCGGTGAGGTAGCCCTCCTGCAGCTCGGCCAGGCCGTAGATGATCCCCGCGGTCGGGAAATCGGGCGCCGGCACGATCTTGATCAGCTCGGCGATCGGGGTCTCGGGGTCCTTGAGGAGCTGCGTGCAGGCGTCGACCACCTCGCCGAGGTTGTGCGGCGGGATGTTCGTCGCCATGCCGACCGCGATGCCCGAGGAGCCGTTCACCAGCAGGTTCGGGAAGCGCGCCGGCAGGATCAGCGGCTCCTGCTCGCTGCCGTCGTAGTTCGGGCCGAAATCCACCGTCTCCTTGTCGAGGTCGGCGAGGAGCTCCTGGGCGATCTTCGCCATGCGGATCTCGGTGTAGCGCATGGCCGCCGCGTTGTCGCCGTCGACGCTGCCGAAGTTGCCCTGGCCGTCGACCAGCGGGTAGCGCAGGCTGAAGTCCTGCGCCATGCGCACGATCGTGTCGTACACCGCGGTGTCGCCGTGCGGGTGGTACTTGCCGATCACGTCGCCCACGATGCGCGCGGACTTCTTGTACGCCTTGTTCCAGTCGTTCGAGAGCTCGTGCATCGCGTAGAGCACCCGGCGGTGAACGGGCTTCAGGCCGTCTCGCACGTCGGGGAGGGCGCGCCCCACGCTCACGCTCATGGCGTAATCGAGGTAGGAGCGGCGCATCTCCTGTTCCAGGCTTATCGGGTGGGTTTCCTTGGCAAACTGTTCCATGGGCTGGGGATCGCTGGCGGGCACGGGCCGGCCTC
>DATIVM010000199.1:0-1773 GCA_035465975.1 Usitatibacter sp. | reverse complement strand
GGCGCGCCGTGAGGTCTTCGATCACGCCGAGCACGCGCCACGGCCGGCCCTGCGCGTCCTCCACGAGCGCGAGCGTCGCGCGGACCTGCAACGAGGTGCCGTCGCCGCGCAGGCACCGGCGCTCGATCACGACCTCGGCGGCCTCGCGCGCGACGAGGCGCCGCACCGCCTCGCGGGCGCCCGGCACGTCCTCGAGGGGCATCAGGTCGAAGAAGGTGGAGCGGCGCAGCTCCTCGGGGGAGTGGCCGAGCAGGTCCGCGGCCTTCCGGTTCACGTGCAGGCAGCGCGCCTCCAGGTCGGCGACCGCGATTCCGATCTCGGTGCTCTCGCTGTCGCTCGCGAGCTGCATGGGCGTTCCTCTCCGCGGCCGAGCGAGCGGCCGGAACCCGATTCTTGCCCATTCGGCCCGCGGCTACTGTCGGAGCCGTCCTACACCCCCGGATTTCTGCCGCGATCTGCGCACCCGGCGAAACATTGGCCCGCCGCTCCAGTCGTAACCCGGAGGCGTCGGACCGCGACGTCACGTGACGAGGAGACGAGAATGAAAGTGAGCGAAGCGATGACCCGAGACGTGAAGCTGGTTTCCCCCGAGGATTCGATCTGCGATGCCGCGAAGCTGATGGCCGAGTGCGACGCCGGCGCGCTGCCGGTGGGGGAGAACGACCGGCTGGTGGGTGTCGTCACCGACCGCGACATCGCGATCCGCGCGGTCGGCGAGAACAAGGGCCCCGACACGCCGGTGCGCGAGGTGATGACGCCGCAGGTGCTCTACTGCTTCGAGGACGAGACGCTCGAGCACGTCGCCGAGAACATGGGCGAGCAGAAGGTGCGCCGGCTCCCGGTGCTCAACCGCGAGAAGCGGCTGGTGGGCATCGTCTCGATCGGCGACCTCTCGCGCAAGGCGAAGCCCAACACCGCCGGGAAGACCGTCGCCGCCATCTCGCAACCCGGCGGCGAGCATTCCCAGTCGCTGCACTGACGGACTGACGGACTCCCTCTCCCCTGCGAGAGGGCCGGGGAGAGGGTCCTAGCTCGCGTCCCAGGCCGTCCGCCGCGGACGGCCGAAGAGCACCAGGCCGAGGGCGGTCCCGAAGCCCCAGGCGGCGTTCGCGATGAACCCCAGCGCCATCGCCATGGGCACCGCGCCCGCCGCGATGCCCAGGCCCTTGATCGGCGCGACCACGAACCACGCGACCGCGGAAAGCGCGAACGCGCCGAACAGCGTTCCGGCGACGAGGAGCGCCCCTCCCCAAAGCCCCATGAAGAAGGCGGCGAAGACGAGGCCCCACACGCCGCCCCAGAACACCTGCGACCAGATCACGGGGATCCCCCAGGGATGCGTCGCGGTCGTGGAGTAGAGCGGGTAGTGCGTGAGCTGCAAGAGGTTCAGGAGCGCGATCGCGCCCTGGTGGAAGATCGGCACCGAGATCGCGCCCGCGAGGAAGCCGATGATGAGCCAGCGCCCGCCGGGCGTGGTCCGGGCCGGATGGTAGCGAAGCTGGTAAGTCGACATGGCGAGCCTCCTGTGACGAAGGGTTGACTCGCTGCTCGCCCGGGGGTTCGGGACGCGCCCAGTCCATTCGGGCCACATGCCCGTCGCGCCTTTCCCGGGCGAGCCCGCGCGGAGGCGATCGGGCCATCGCATATACTCGCGGCAAACACGAGGAGGAGCCCGATGGCGGTCGGCACCAGCACGCACCCGCGCGCGCGCACGCAAAGCGAGCGCCAGCCGCGCGCGCTCGCCACGCTCTTCTTCACCGAGATGTGGGAGCG
>DATIVM010000198.1:0-2071 GCA_035465975.1 Usitatibacter sp. | reverse complement strand
CCCACGATTTCGAGCTCGAGGAGGCCCTGCAGGAGGGCGTCACGGTCAAGTGGCTCTCGACGATCCGCGAGGCCGGCGAGGGCGCGATCACCGTCGAGCGCATGGAGCTCGACGCGAGCGGCTTCCCGCAGCCCACCGGCGAGCTCGAGACGCTCGCCGCCGACTCGGTGGTGCTCGCGCTCGGGCAGGACGTGGACCTCTCGCTCCTCGCGCGCGTGCCGGGCCTCGAGGCCGACGGCGGCGTGGTTCGCGTCGACGCACGGATGATGACCTCGTACCCGGGCCTCTTCGCGGGCGGCGACATGGTGCCCGCGGAGCGCACGGCGACCGTCGCCGTGGGCCACGGCAAGAAGGCGGCGCGCCACATCGACGCGTGGTTGCGCGGAGCCTCGTACGAGGCTCCGGAGAAGCACGCCGCGGCGACCTACGAGCGCCTCAACACCTGGTACTACGCGGACGCGCCGAAGACGGTGCAGCCCGTGCTGGGGAGGCTGCGCCGCCAGTCCTCGTTCGACGAGGTGCAGGGCGGGCTCGACGCGCACTACGCCCTGTTCGAGGCGCGGCGCTGCCTTTCGTGCGGCAACTGCCTCGAGTGCGACAACTGCTACGGCGTGTGCCCGGACAACGCCGTCGCGAAGCTCGGCCCGGGCCTGCGCTACGAGATCGACTACGACTTCTGCAAGGGCTGCGGCCTGTGCGCCGAGGAGTGCCCTTGCGGCGCGATCGAGATGCGCCCCGAGATCATCTGACCTTCGACCGGGGGTAGCCATGAACACCATCACCGAAGTCGGCCAGGCGCGCGAGACGCGCCGGGGCTTCGACATCCTGCGCGATCCCCTGCTCAACAAGGGGACCGCCTTCACCGAGGCGGAGCGCGAGGCGCTGGGACTGCGCGGGCTCCTCCCGGCGCGGGTGAGCACGCTCGACGAGCAGGTGGCGCGCGTGCTCGAGAACGTGCGGCGCCTCGCGGACCCGCTCGAAAAGCACATCGCGCTCAACGCGCTGCACGACCGCAACGAGACGCTCTTCTTCCGGGTCGTCGCGGACCATCCCGACGAGATGATGCCGCTCATCTACACGCCCACGGTCGGCCTCGCATGCCAGCGGTACAGCCACATCTATCGCCAGGCGCGCGGCCTGTTCGTCGGCGCGAACGACCGCGGGCGCGTCGCGCGGGTGCTGCGCAACTGGCCGCATCGCGAGGCGGCGATCATCGTCGTCACCGACGGCGAGCGCATCCTCGGCCTGGGCGACCTCGGCGCGAACGGCATGGGCATCCCCGTCGGCAAGCTCTCTCTCTACACCGCGTGCGCGGGGATCGCCCCGGAGAAGTGTTTGCCGGTGACGCTCGACGTGGGCACCGACAACCGCGAGCTCCTCGCCGACCCGCTGTATGTCGGCCTGCAGCACGAGCGGCTGCGCGGCGCGGCGTACGACGAGCTGGTGGACGAATTCATCGCCGCCACGCAGGAAGTGTTCCCCGGCGCGCTGGTGCAGTTCGAGGACTTCGGCAACCGCAACGCCTTCCGCCTGCTCGCGCGCTACCGCGACCGCATCTGCTGCTTCAACGACGACATCCAGGGAACGGCGGCGGTCGCGCTGGCGGGCATCCTGTCCGCGCTGCGCGCCTCGGGCGGCCGGCTCGCCGCCCAGAAGGTGCTCTTCCTCGGGGCGGGCGAAGCGGCGAGCGGCATCGCGGCGCTCGTCGCGCGCGCCATGGCGGACGAGGGCCTCGACCCGCAGGAAGCGCGGCGACGCTGCTGGCTGGTCGACTCGCGGGGACTGGTGGTCGCCTCGCGCGAAGGGCTCGCCGAGCACAAGCGGCCCTATGCGCACGAGCACCCCGCTTGCGCCACGTTCCTCGATGCCGTGCAGCGCCTGAAGCCCACCGCGATCGTCGGCGTCTCGGCGGTGGGCGGCGCGTTCGATCGCCGCGTGCTGCACGCGATGGCCGAGATCAACGCGCGGCCGATCGTCTTCGCGCTCTCCAATCCCACCTCGCAGGCCGAATGCACCGCGGCCGAGGCCTACGCCGCGACCGGCGGCCGCGCGCTCTTCGCCTGCGGAAGCC
>DATIVM010000197.1:0-3399 GCA_035465975.1 Usitatibacter sp. | reverse complement strand
CGTTGCGCGGGGAGGGCTGCGTGCGCATCGGCCGCGGCGCGAGCTTCACCGCGCGCCCGGTGCGTGCCGAGCGATAGAGGGCCTCGATCACGCGCACGTCGGCGAGGCCCTCCTCGCCGGACGGCTGCGGCTCGCGGTCCTCGAGGATGCAGTCCGAGAAATACAGCAGCTCGGGCGCGAACTGGTCGCGCTTGCCGTATGCGACGTCGGTCTCGGCGGATCCCCGCTTGTAGTGGTGCGCGAGGCCCCTCGCGAGCTCGTAGCCCGGCTCGACGCGCAGCGAGCCGCGCGTTCCGACGATCCGGTACTCCGAAGTCTTGTCCGTCCCGAAGCTCAGGCAGAAGGTGGCGAGCCGGTCGCCGGGGAAGCGCAGCATCGCGCTCGCCGATTCCTCCACCGTCGATCCCTTCTTCGGCGCCGTGGTCATCGCGAACGCCTCCTCGGGCTCGGCCTCGAAGAGGTGGCGCGCGGCGTTGATGCAGTAGATCCCGATGTCGTAGAAGGTCCCGCCGCCCCCGTCGGCCTCGAGCCGGATGTTGGGCGGCTTCACGTCGTTCGTGAACGAGGAGACGAAGAGCTTCGCTTCGCCGATGCGGTCGCCCTTCACCGCCTCGATCGCCGAGAGGGTGGCGCGCTCGAAGTGCAGGCGGTAGGCCGTCATGAGCTTCACGCCCGCGCGCCGGCACGCCCCGATCATCGCCTGGCAGTCGCGGGCTCGCACGGCGAGCGGCTTCTCGCAGAGCACGTGACGGCCGAGCCTTGCCGAGCGCACGCTCCACTCGCGGTGCAGGTGGTTGGGCAGCGCGATGTACACGGCATCCACCCGCGCCTCGTCGAGGCAACGCTCGAAGTCCTCGTACGAATAGGCCGGGACGTCGTAGCGGCGCGAGAGCGCCTTGCGCTTCGCCGCGTCGCCGGAGACGAT
Source organism: Usitatibacter sp. (assembly GCA_035465975.1). Classification (GTDB taxonomy): domain Bacteria; phylum Pseudomonadota; class Gammaproteobacteria; order Burkholderiales; family Usitatibacteraceae; genus Usitatibacter. The sequence continues at coordinate 2,474 of DATIVM010000197.1, read as the reverse complement.
CGCCGCGAGCCGCGAGTTGCGGCGCGCGTGCCGGAAGGCGGGCAGTACCGCGGCCTGCGCGATGTAGCCCTGGCCCACCACGGCGTAGCGTATGGTCGCCCCGTTCCTTCGCGCTCTCATCGGTCGTCGCCTCCGCGCGGCTCTCCGGGCATGCCGACGGGCGGCGATCCCGCGACGCCGCCCGCCCGGAAGGCATCACCCGAATGGCCTCAGACCATCGGGAACACGTGGCCGCGGCCGGCGACGCTCGCCGCCACGTCCTCGATGCGGGTCGCGATCTGCTGGTTGTCGGTCGGCCCGCTCAGCGTGACGTCGCCGTGGTTCACCGCGACCGTCACCGGCGCGTTGTTGATCGCCTTGTCGCGGCTCAGCGCGTCGGCGACGCGATCGGCGAGCTCCTGGTCCGCGGCGTTGAGCGCCGCCGTGTGGACCATGTTGTCGGCCGGGAGCGCGCGGTGGAACCGCGAGGTCCCGTAGTAGGTGGAATCCTGCTCCGCGTACGCGGGAAGCGCGAGCGCCCCGGCGGCGGCCGCGAGCGCGGCAATGGCTGCTGTTTTCCTCATGGTCATGTTCCGGTCCTTTCCTGTCGTCACATCAGTCGCGTCGTGCCCGACCAGTACGGACGCACGCCGTAGAAGTCGTGCACCTGGCTCGCCCACGTGTTGTCGGCCATCGAGGGCCAGTGGTCCTTGTCGAACCCGGGCGCCTTCTCGAAGCGCTCCTTGTCGGCGTCGAGCACGAAGCAATGGCGGTTCGCGTCGAGGGTGAGGGCGTTCCACGGGATGGCGAAGAGCTTGTCGCCCATGCCCAAGAACCCGCCGCACGACATGACCGCGTACGCGACGCGGCCGCGCTGCACGTCGATCATGATGTCCTCGATCGTGCCGAGGTCCTCGCCCCGGGGGTCCACGACCTTGTCGCCCTCGAGCGTGTCGGCGGCCATCACCTCGGGTCCGGGCCCGCTGCTGTCGCCTTCGCCGCCGACGATGCGCGCGCCCTCGGAAGTCGTGGTCTGCGTCGATTTCATCTGCATCTCCTTTGCCATGGGTTGGTTCCGGGCCCGCTAGCGCTCGCCGCTGCGGGTGGTCTTGTCGCGCGCGTCCGCCACGCCCTTCGCCTCCCCGGAGCCGCCGCGGCCTTCGGGCCACGGGCGCTGGGGCGTTTCCTTCTCGCGGTTGTGCTGTTGGTCGCGCGTATTGGCGTTGGAGTTTTTGCGGGTACCGGGGTTCTGCATGCTGGTCTCCATGGAGGGGTGGCGCGCGAGGGCGCCGGACTCCTCCCGCCCCGCAACATCCGTGCCGCCTACATGCGCATGCCGCGCGCGACGCTCGCGATGACGGTGACCAGCTCCGCCGGCGCCACCGGCTTGGTGAGGTGCATCTGGAAGCCTTCGGAGAGCGCGCGGATGCGATCCTCGCGCTGCGTGAAGGCGGATAGCGCGATCGCCGGGCGGCGGCCGCGCGAGGGATGTCCCGATTCCCAGCGGCGGATGCGCTTGAGCGTCGCGTATCCATCCTCCTCGGGCATCGCGATGTCGCACACCACCACTTCCGGCGCCTCCGGGCTCTCGGCGAGGGCGAGGTGCGCGAGCGCCTCCTGCCCCGAGGCGGCGACGTTCACCGCCGCGCCCGCCTGCGAGAGGAGTGCGGCCAGCGACTCGCGCGCCTCGCGCTGGTCGTCGATCAGGAGCACGCGGATCCCGGAGAGCGAGGGCAGGGCCGTGGCGGTTTGCGCCTGGCCGCCCACCGCGAGCCGCGTTCCCGAATCGCGCCGCAACGGGAGGTACACGCGGAACGTCGCGCCGCGATCCACGCCGTCGCTCTCGCAGGTCACATACCCGCCGTGGAGCTCCGCGAGCCGCTGCACCAGCGCGAGCCCGAGGCCGAGGCCTTCCTGGCTGCGGCTGCTCGATCCCTGGTCGGCCTGCCGGAAGGGATCGAAGAGATAGGGCAGGAATTCCGGCGGGATGCCGGCGCCGTTGTCGCGCACCTCGATGCGCGCCATCGTGCCCTCCGGCCGGGCGGAGACCCACACGGTGCCGCCGGGCTGCGTGAACTTCACCGCGTTGGTGACGAGGTTCACGAAGATCTGCCGGACGCGGTCCGGGTCGCCGTGGATCTCGCGATCGCCCATCGCGTAGTCGGTGACGATGCGAAGCTCCTTCTCGAGCGCCGTCGCGCGCAGGCTCTCCACGGCGTCGGCGAGCACGGGCAGGAGCGGCATCGGCTGCTTCACGAGGCCGAGGTTGCCGCTCATCGCGCGCGTCACGTCGAGGAGGTCGTCGATGAGCCGCACCTGGTGGTCGACGCCGATCATGATCCCGGCGAGCGCGCGGCGCACCGAGGGCTCGGCGTCGCGCAGCAGGTTCTGCAGCACGTGCGTCCAGCTCTTGATGCCGTTGAGCGGCGAGCGCAGCTCGTGCGAGACGATCGCGAGGAACTGGTCGCGCGCGAGGGTCGCCGACTCGGCGTTCG
>DATIVM010000196.1:0-5055 GCA_035465975.1 Usitatibacter sp. | reverse complement strand
CAGGTCCGCGAGATACGGCGTGTCGTAGGGCTCGAGCACCTTCTCGTTGGCGATCATGTCCATCTCGGGACCGTTGGTCTCGACGACGTCCACGGCGTCGCGGTGGGCGCGGGCCTCGGCGACCGTGCGCTGCACGACCTTGTCGGAGAGCGCGCGCCACAGCTCCACCTTCACGCCGTACTTCTTCTCGAAGGCGGCGGCGAGCGGCTTCGATTCCGAGGGCGCGAGCGACGTATAGAGGACGACCTTGCCCTCCTTCCTCGCCTGCTCGACGAGCTTCGCCTCGCGGTCCGGTCCCTTGAAGTGGAATGCCTCGTCGGCGCGCATTCCCTGCGCGAGCGAGGCCGTGGCGAGGAGCGATGCGGCGAGAAGTGCGAGCGTGCGGAGGGATGGCATGGGATGGACTCGCGGGAAATTGACCGTGCCGGCCATTCTATGTTTAACTCGCCGGACCGGCAACAAATTGGAACGATGTTCAGTATAGCGGAACCCGTGTCCGCGCCGGTCTCTCCCGCACCGAGCCCGCGGCGGTCCCCTGCCGCGCAGTCCACCATGTCGACCAAGACCCAGACCACCACCACGCACTACCACATCCAGAAAAAGCGCCGCAAGGAATTCCTCGAGGAGTGGCGCAACTACCGGCAGACCGTCATCCGCAAGGAGGACGTGAAGCTCGCGCCGACGGCGCGGGGGATGCGCAGCGGAGTGTACATGGGCTGGGACGGCGATCGCCCCACGCGCTCGCTCGACGCGCTGGTGCACGAGGTCGATCCCGGCACGACGACCACCATCCACCGCCATTCCTGGGACGCGATCCTCTTCATGGTCGAGGGCTCCGGCTGGACCGAGGTGGACGGCGTGCGCTACGACTGGAAGGCGTGGGACGCGATCCACGTTCCGGCGTGGAGCTGGCACCGCCACGGCAACGACGGCGGCAAGCCCGCGCGCTTCATGAGCTACTCCTCGGAGCCCACGCTCTGGACGCTCGGCATGAGCCTCATCGAGGACCGCGGCCACGAGAAGTTCGCGGACCTGCCGCCCCGCCCCGCCTTCTCGCGCGGCATCCCGGGCGACGATCCGTACGCGCGGCGCCTGCGCCGCCTCGAGGCCGAGACGAAGAAGCGCCGCTCGGGCCGCATCCACACGCCCTACGACGAGCAGGAGATCCTCGCCACGCCGCGCGGCACGCGCACCAAGTTCCTGAACGACCGCGCCATCGGCAACGAGGCCTCGGGGCTCACGCAGGTGATGATCCAGTTCGCGCCCGGCAAGACCCAGTCGATCCACCGCCATCCGGGCGAGGCCTGGCTCTACGTGGTCGAGGGCTACGGCCACAGCTTCATGGGCACCGCGCCCGACAAGGGCGAGCACCACCGCTGGAAGAAGGGCGACCTCATCGTGGTCGACCACTTCCTCTGGCACCAGCACTTCAACGACGATCCGAAGAACCAGTGCCGGCTCGTGCGCGTGCACATGTTCGACTCGATCCTCGAGACGATGCGCGCGCTGATGGATCCGATGGTGCTCTTCGAGGAGGCGGAGGACACGCTCGTCTCCATGCAGGAGCTCTCGCAGATCCAGTGGCCGGACGACAAGCGGCCGGGAGAGTAGCTTGCCGAAGACGGCGCTTCCGCCCGGCGTGCTCTCGATGCACGTGCTCCCCGCGGAGCACCACGACCGGGACTGGGACGCGATCGTGGTCCCGCGCGAGGTGAAGGAGCGGCTCCTCGCGCAGGCGCTGCTCGTGCTCAAGCACGGCCGCAAGCTCTCGATGCTCTCCGGGCTCCCGCACGGCCTCATCGTCCTCGCCGGGCCGCCCGGCACCGGCAAGACCACCATGGCTCGCGGGCTCGCGCAGGTCGCGGCGCTCGCGCTCGCCCGCGAGGGCGCGACTACGCTGGTGGAGATCAACCCGCACGCTTTCCCGAGCGACATGCTGGGCGAGAGCCAGCGCAACGTGACGCGCCTCCTCACCGAGACCGTGCCCGAGATCGCCGCGCGCCGGCCCTTCACCGTGGTGCTCGTCGACGAGGTGGAGAGCTTCGCGGTGCGCCGCTCGGCCGCCTCCTTCGAGGCGAACCCGGTGGACGTGCACCGTGCGACCGACGCGGTGCTCCTCGGCATCGACGAGATCGCGAGGAAGCTGCCCTCGGTCCTCTTCGTCACCACCACCAACTTCATCGCCGCCGTGGACGAGGCGTTCCTCTCGCGCGCGGACCTGGTGATGACCTTCTCGCTCCCCGACCTGCCGACGATCGCGAAGATCCTCGAGAGCGCGATCGGCGAGCTCGCGGTGCAATGGCCCGCGCTGCTGCCGCTCGCCAGGGACACGGCGCGCATCCAGGATCTCGCGAGGCTCTGCGAAGGCTGGGACGGCCGGCGCATCCGCAAGCTCGTGCTCGCCGCGCTCGCGCAGCGGCTCGAGGTCGCGCGCGATCCTTCCGCCCTCTCGTGGGACGACTTCTTCGCCGCGGCCCGCAAGAAGGGCGGCGTCGAGTGGGCGGGCGGCATCGCGCCGGCCGCGCGCGAGCTCTTCCCCGACGTGCCGAAGGAGCTCATGCATGACCATGATCACGGACACGGCCATGATCATCACCACCATCCGACCCATACCCATCATCACGAGGACGACGATGGCCATTCCCGCTCGTAACCTGTTCGCCGCGGCGCTCGCCGCGCTCGCCCTGGGGTTCGGCTCCGGCGCCGGCGCCGAGGCCTTTCCCGACAAGCCCATCAAGATCATCGTGCCGTACGCGCCGGGCGGCGGCGCGGACATCCTCGCGCGCCTCGTGGGGCAGAAGCTCTCGGAGCGCGTGAAGCAGCCGGTGGTGGTCGAGAACCACGGAGGCGGCAGCAACACGATCGGCATGGGGATGGTCATGCGATCCGATCCCGACGGCTACACGCTCGGCCTCGCGACGCCGGTATTCGTGATGGCGCCCCTCGGGATGAGGGCGAGGCCGTACGACCCGATCAAGGACTTCACGCCCGTGGCGATGATCGGCTTCACGCCGCTGGTCCTCGTCGTGCACCCGAGCGTGCCCGCGAAGACCGTGAAGGAATTCATCGAGCTCGGAAAATCGAAGCCGGGCTCGCTCAACTTCGCCTCGCTGGGGCCGGTGACCACGCAGGGCCTCGCCGCCACCATGTTCAACCAGATGGCCGGCATCGACGCGGTGCAGGTGCCGTACAAGGGGAGCGCGCCCGGCGTGACCGACCTCCTCGCCGGAAACGTCCAGTACATGCTCAACGCGCTCCCGTCGATGCTCGGGCACGTGAAGAGCGGGAAGCTGCGCGGGCTCGGCGTCTCCGGCGCGAAGCGCTCGCCGGAGATCCCCGACCTTCCGACCATCCAGGAGACGCTTCCCGGCTACCAGGTGACGACGTGGTATTCGTTCGTCGCGCCCGCGGGAACGCCGAAGGAAGCCGTGGAGCTCCTCAACCGCGACATCAACGAGATCCTGAAGGAGCCCGACGTGGCGGCGACGCTGCACAAGCGCGGCCTGGAGCCCGACCCGATGACGCCGGCCGAGCTCGAGAACCACTTCCAGACCGAGGCCGCGAAGTGGGCCAAGGTCGCCCGCGACGCGCACATCAAGGCGCAGTAGTCGGCAGTTAGAGGGGACGCGGCATGGACCGATTCACCGGCGGTTGCCTGTGCGGCAACGTCCGAATCGTGGCGTCGGGACGCCCATACCGGGTCGGCCTTTGTCACTGTCTCGACTGCCGCAAGCATCATGGGGCCCTTTTTCACGCTTCCGCGGTGTTCCCCCAGGACGCGGTGGCGATCGAGGGCGAGACACGCGACTACGCCGGGCGGTTTTTCTGTCCCCGCTGCGGCTCCTCGGTTTTCGCGCGCAGCGCGGACGAAATCGAAGTGAACCTGGGATCCCTGGATGCCCCTGACCAACTGATGCCAACCTACGAAAGCTGGATCGTGCGTCGCGAGTCCTGGTTGCCGCCGTTTCCGCTCAAGAGACGCTACGACCGCGATCGTGACGCCACGGGTCGCTTCGAGGAGTAGTGCAGGCGGCAACCCGCGCGGATTCCCGCCTGCACGGCGACGGTGACTACGCGCGCATCGCCGCGAGCACTGCCTCCGGCGTGAGCGGCACGCGCCGCACCGGCGCGCCGATCGCGTCGTGCAGCGCGTTCGCGATCGCCGCGGCGACGGGGCGCGTCGCCGGCTCGCCCGCGCCCAGGGACTTCGCGCCCGGCCGGTTGCCGAGGATCACGATGTCCACGGCATCCGGCACCTCCATCATGTCGACGATGGGATAGGTGATCCAGTCGACGGAGAGCACGCGCGTCGGGTCGAAGCGCACCTCCTCGTGCATCGCGCGGCTCATCGCCTGCACGACGTTCGCCTCGATCGTCCCCTCGAGGCTACGCGGGTTCACGACGAAGCCGCAGTCGTGCGCGACGGTGAAGCGGCGCACGCGGTAGCGGCCGGTGGCCGGATCCACCGCGACCTCGGCCACGACCGCGACCATCGTCCCGTGCCGCGGCGCGTGCGCGATGCCCTGCCCGACCAGCATGCCGCCTTCCTTCGTGCGGCGCGGGCGCGCGTGCGGCTGCCACCCGGCCTTGCGCGCCGCCGCCTCCACGACGGCCTTCTCGCGCGCATCGCCGATGTAGCGAATCCGGAACGCGACCGGATCGAGGCCCGCGGCGTACGCGACCTCGTCGGCGAAGGATTCGGAGGCGAAGCAGGTCTGCGGGCCGTCGGGATCGCGGAAATGCGCGGTGCGCAGCGGCGTGCCGAGCGACTGCTGCCACGCAAGCAGATGGCTCACCTTGCGCTTGGCCGGGAACGCGTAGCTCTCGTCGGAGAACTTGTGCTCGTCCTTGCTCTTCGGCTTGAAGGTGCCGAGGACCTGGGCCGCGAGCGAGTTGCCCGGAACGTCGGTGCCGGACGGACGAAGCTGCCCGGAGAAGCCGCGCGCCTCGTAATCCCAGGCCGTCACCTTGCCGCTCGCATCGAGCCCCGCGCGCAGGTGGAACGCCGCGGGCGGCCCCTTCGGGTCCCAACCGGTGCCCTCGTGGCGCATGTAC
>DATIVM010000195.1:0-2425 GCA_035465975.1 Usitatibacter sp. | reverse complement strand
AGGCGTGCGACTTAAACCGCTCATCCACCTCTCCGCGGTGGCACTGCTCGACGAACTGCACTGCGATGAGCCGCAGGCCGCCCGTTGCGGGCAGCCCGAAATTATACCTCGCCCGACCTTCGCGCCGACCTATCCCCGCAGCGCACGCCAGCCGAATCCGCCCACCTGCCGATAGAAGAGGAGCGCGATCAGCAGGACCATGGTGAGGTGCACCGGCCACAATCCCACCCACGGAGGGATCCGGCCGGCCGCGGTCCACGCCTGGAAGATCGAGAGCGTGTTGTTGTACAGCACGTAGATCAGCACCGCGAAGATCAGGTTCCACGAGCGGCCCGAGCGCGGGTTCACGAACGCGAGCGGCACGGCGAAGAGCCCCATGACGATCACCGCGAGCGGCAGCGCGAGGCGCCAGTGCAGCTCCGCCATGTCCTCGGGCTTTCCGCTCGAGAGGAGGCCCGCCACGCCCATCGACTTCGAGGAAGGCGGCCTCGGCCGCGCCTCCTTGGGCTCGATGCGCACGAGGTAGCGGTTGAAATCCACGACCCGGTAGTCGAGCGTCCCCGGCGTGCCCTCGTAGCGCCGGCCGTTCAGCAGCACCACGAAGCGGTCGCCGTTGGGCTCGGTCTCGATGTAGCCGCGCTGCGCCACGATCACGCCGAGCCGCCCGCGCTCGGTGGACTGCACGAAGATGTTGTTCACCACGTCGTCGCGCTCGGAGAGCTTGTCGACGAAGAACACGCGGTCGGAATTGCGCGACTCGCGGAACACGCCCGGCGTCACGGCGGAGACCTCGTCGCGGCTCTCGAGCAGGCGCTGGTATTCCGCGCTCTGCGCCTGCGCCCACGGCGCGACCCAGATGGAGAGCAGCGCGCACACCAGCGCGACCGGGATCGCGAACTGCAGCACCGGCTTGATCCATGCGGCGATCGAGAGCCCCGAGGTGAACCACACCGTCATCTCGCTGTCCCGATAGCTGCGCGTGAGCGCCAGCAGGACCGCCACGAACACCGCGATGCCGAGGAGCACCGGCAGGTAATTGAGCACCCCGAACGCGATGAGGCCGAGCACCGCCTCCGGGACCACCTCCCCGAGCGAGGCCTTGCCGAGCAGCAGGATCAGCAGCCGCGTGAGGATGATCGCGAGCAGCACGCCGACCACGGAAAGCGCGATCAGGCTGAACTCGCGGATGAGGCTGCGCTGGAAGATCACGGGGCGGGGTTTCCTGGGCTCGGCGCGGGGGCCACGGGGCTATAATTCGCCCCTTCGCGACTTCTCCGACCCGGGGACTACGAATGGAATTTAGCACAAAGAGCGCAAGCCCCGACAGGCAGCGCACCGGATGCCTCGTCCTCGGCGTGTTCGAGGGCGGAAAGCTCCCGGAGCCGACCCACGCCGTGGATGCGGCGAGCGGCGGCCACCTCTCCGCGGTCCTCGAGCACGGCGACCTGGAGCCGCGCGCCGGCGCCACCCTCCTCCTGCATCGCGTGCCGAAGGTGGCCGCGGAGCGCGTGCTGCTGGTGAGCCTCGGCAAGGAGAAGGATTTCCACGAAGGGCCGTATCGCACCGCCCTAGCGGGCGCCGTGAAGGCGCTGCGCGCCACCGGCGCGAAGGACGCGCTCTTCTGCCTCGCCGACCTTCCGCTCAAGCGCCACGACCTCGCATGGAAGGCGGAGCAGGTCGCGCTCGCGGTCTCCGACGGGCTGTACCGGTTCGATCGCATGAAGAGCAAGCCGGGCAACCGGAAGAGCCCGCTGGAGGCCGTGGCGATCCACGTCGCGGGCCGGCGCGAGGCGGGCGAGGCGGAGGAGTCCCTCGGCCGCGCGCGCGCGATCGCCGAAGGGATGGCGCTCGCGAAGGACCTCGGCAACCTGCCGGGCAACGTGTGCACGCCGAGCTACCTCGGCGAGCAGGCGCAGGCGCTCGCCAAGGAATGCGGCTTCAAGGTCCAGGTCCTCGACCGCAAGCACATCGAGAAGCTCGGCATGGGTGCCTTCCTCGCCGTCGCGCGGGGAAGCCGCGAGCCGCCGCGCTTCATCGTGATGGAGCGCATGGCCGGCAAGAAGGGCGATCGCCCCGTCGCCCTCGTCGGCAAGGGCATCACCTTCGACACCGGCGGCATCTCGATCAAGCCCGCCGCCGAGATGGACGAGATGAAGTTCGACATGTGCGGCGCCGCGAGCGTCTTCGGCACGATGAAGGCCATCTCGCTCATGGACCTGCCCCTCAACGTGGTCGGCGTCGTGCCCACCACCGAGAACATGCCGGGCGGCAACGCCATCAAGCCGGGCGACATCGTGAAGACCATGTCGGGCCAGACGGTGGAGATCCTGAACACCGACGCCGAGGGACGCCTCATCCTCTGCGACGCGCTCACCTACGTCGAGAAGTACAAGCCGGCCGCGGTTGTCGACATCGCCACGCTCAC
>DATIVM010000194.1:0-2293 GCA_035465975.1 Usitatibacter sp. | reverse complement strand
CACGCCATCCTCTCGGCGATCCTCGCATGCCCGCACGGCGTCGAGGAGGTGGCGCGCTTCGGCCGCCGCCTGCGCACCGGGCAGCTCCAGGCGAGCGAGGTGCTCCGCGCCGTGGAGGAGGACGCCGATCCGGAGTGGGCGGAGAACGCGCGCCGGCGTTTGCTGCGGCTGGTGGGGACCGTCCTCGCGTCGTCGCGGGAGCGCGCGCGCCGCCGAGCCCACCCAGGCGCGCGTCGGACGAGCGCCGCGGACGGCCGCGCGATGGCCGCGTTCGCGGAGATGGGGCTCAACCGGGCCGCGACGACCCGGATGGTGGAAGCGCTTCGCGTGCGCCTGCGCGCCGTCGAGCGCGAGAAGTCACGAAGCGCACGGGAGGAGCTCGAGAGCCTGAGGGCGACGTGCGCGGCGATCGCCGAGGCGGATCGGCTGAGCGCGCACGCCCGCGGAGAGCTGGTCCAGGCGAACTTGCGGCTCGTGGTCGCGATCGCAAAGCGCTACCGGAACCGCGGGCTGCCGTTCCTGGATCTCATCCAGGAGGGGAACATCGGCCTGATGCGCGCCGTGGAGAAGTTCGACTACAAGCGCGGCTACAAGTTCAGCACGTACGCGACCTGGTGGGTGCGCCAGGCCATCACCCGCGCGATCTCGGATCAGGCTCAGACGATTCGCACGCCGGTGCACATCTACGAGCTCGTCGGCCAGGTCACGCGCGCGACCCGCGCGTTCGTCCAGGAGTACGGGCGCGAGCCGTCGAACGAGGAGATCGCCGCCGCGCTCGAGATCGACGTGGAGCGCGTGAAGATCGCGCAGCGGACCATGCGCCAGCCGATCAGCCTGGAGACGCCGAGAGGCGAGCCGAGCGAGGGCGGAGCGGTGCTCGGCGACTTCATCGAGGACCGCGGCGCCGTCTCGCCGCTCGAAGCCGCGACGAGCGCGCGCCTCACCGAGCACACGAGGAGCCTGCTCGCCACGCTGACGCCGCGGGAGCGCAAGGTCCTGCAGATGCGATTCGGCGTCGACGAGAAGGACGAGCACACGCTGGAAGAGGTCGGCAACAGCTTCGGCGTGACGCGCGAGCGCATCCGTCAGATCGAGGCCAAGGCACTGTCGCGGTTGCGGCATCCCTCGCGCGCCGAGCGGCTCAAGGCTCTGCTCGAGGACTGAGAAGCGGAGGATGCTGGGCGCTTCGGGGCAAACCGCGCTATGCTCCGCTTCGAACGACTGAACGCATTGACCGCCGAGGCCGATTCTCCGCCTTCGCGACTCCCTGCGACAGGAGCCGGAGGACGAGACCATGGCCGTCAGTTTTGCCAAACGCCAGCGCGAACGCAGTCGCCAAGAACATCAGCGCGAGAAGGAGCTGCGCCGGCAAGCGCGCCGCGCCGAGAAGACCTCGAAGCCCGCCACCGAGGGTGGTGAGGATCCGGATATCGCGGGGATCGTGCCGGGGCCGCAGCCGCCGCCCGAGGACACGTGACCGGAACGGACCGAGACCAGGCCGTTCGCGACACGGTCGCCGAGGCGCTGTCCGAGGTGGAGGCCGCGGAGGAGGCGCTCGACGGGCTGTTGCGGGACCTGCGCGCCGCGCCGCGCGCGGAGAAGGTCACCGTCACCACCGTCTTGGAGGCCGCCTTCGGTCGACTTCGCCGCGCGCGGGCGCGGCTGGCGAAGCTGCACGATCTCGTCGAAGAGCGGTGACGGCTCGCGCCGGCCGAGCCGTCTAGATCGGTGATTCCACCAGGAGCTTGAGCGGCTCGGTCGAGCGAAAGCTCATGCCCTCGTTGCTCGTCTCCACCCAGCCTTCGCGCTGCCACTTGGTCATCGTGCGGATGACGGTCTCGGTGCGAGCGCCGACCAGGCGCGCGAGCTGACCGCGCGAGAGCGTGATCGCGACGCACACGCTGCCGTCCTCGAGCTCGTCGCCGAACCGCTCGACCAGGTGCATCAGCAGCATGGCGAGCCGATTCGGCACGGCACCGGCGCTCATCACGTCGATCTTCGCGCGCAGCATGCGGAAGTGCTCCATCAGCGAGGTGCGGATGGCCCGGGCGAGCTCGGCGTCTCGCTCGAGCGCCTCGAGGACGGGGTCGGCCCGGACGCGGAGCACGTCGAGCGTCTCGCTGATGGCGATCGCATCGGCGGGGAAGGTGCCGCGCTCGAGCACGGCGAAGTCGCCCACGCTCTCGTGGGGACCGAACAGGCCCATGATGGCGCCCTCCCCACTGGGGGTGGGCCGCCGGATCTCGACGAGGCCGGTCTGGATGATGGTGAAGTGCGTCGCGGTGTCGCCGGC
>DATIVM010000193.1:0-6574 GCA_035465975.1 Usitatibacter sp. | reverse complement strand
GCTCTTCCTCGTGATCGCCGTGGTGGCGGGCTCGGTCACCCACGTGCGGCGCGTGCGGCTCATCGCGCCGCAGCTCGATGACGACACCCTCGGCAGCCGCCATCGCCGCCAGTTCGAGATCCCCTTCCCCGCGGAGGAAGCGTTCGCCATGGTCGAGGCCGCGATCCGCGAGCTGCCGCACGTGGAGCGCGTCGATAGCGCGCGCGACAGCCTCCAGGCCCACGCCCAGCTCCTCGGCGTCGATCCGTACCGCGTCGGCAGGATCCCGCGCCGCCGGACGCGGCGCCGGCACAACCTCGTGCACGCGGCCGTGACCCCCGCCGGATCGACGGCGAGCGCGACGCTCATCTGCGAGCCCGAGGGCACCGTCTGGGTGGACTGGCTCCTGGTCGACTGGGGCACCAACCTCGAGAACCTGCAGGCCGTCTCGCGGGCGATCACGCGCCGCGTCTCGGAGCGGCGCACGAAGGAGGAAGCGCACACGCGGGAGACCGAGGCCGACAAGGAGCTGGCCGTCGCGAAGCTCTCGCTCCTGCATGCGCAGGTCGAGCCGCACTTCCTCTACAACACGCTCGCGAGCGCGCAGCTCCTCACGCGCAGCGACCCGGCGAAGGCCGACCGCATGCTGGGGAACCTCATCTCGTACCTGCGGCTTTCGCTCCCGCGCACCGAAGCCTCACTCTCCACCCTGGGCGACGAGGTCGAGCTCACCCGCGCGTACCTCGAGATCATGAGGATCCGCATGGGCGAGCGGCTCGCGTTGCAGATCCAGGTCCCCGACGCGCTGCGCGGCGTGCCGCTCCCGCCGATGATGCTGCAGACCCTCGCGGAGAACGCGATCAAGCATGGCCTGGAGCCGCTTGCCGAGGGCGGCAACGTGTGGATCTCGGCGCGCGTCTCGGGCGACGACAAGGCCGCCGTCACGGTGGCCGACGACGGCCGCGGATTCAGCGAGGACGGGGGCGGCACCGGGATCGGCCTCAAGAACGTGCGCGAGCGCCTGCGCCTCGCGTACGGCGACGGCGCCTCGCTCTCGATCGTCGCCAACTTCCCCAGGGGCGTGGCGGCGACGCTCACGGTCCCGGTGTCCGGACCGGCGGGGGCGGCCCATGCCTAGCTGCGTGATCGCCGAGGACGAGGCGCTGCTGCGCGAGGAGCTCGTCGCGCGCGTGCGCGAGGCGTGGCCGGAGCTCGAGGTCGTCGCCGCGTGCGAGGACGGGGGCAGCGCGCTCGAGGCGATCGCGGCGCGCCAGCCCGACGTCGCCTTCCTCGACATCCGCATGCCGGGGCTCACCGGCCTCGAGGTCGCGAGCGCCGCCGCGCAGGCGAGCCCCGCGACCCAGGTCGTGTTCGTGACCGCCTACAACCAATATGCGATCGACGCCTTCGAGCGCGGCGCGGTGGACTACCTGCTGAAGCCGATCGACGCCGCGCGCCTCGCCGCGACGGTGCGCCGCGTGAAGTCGCGCATCGGCAGCGCGCCGGACGCATCCGCGCTCGCCGCGCTCGTCGAGAAGCTGCAAGCCGGATTGCCCGCGCAGGCCCGGCGCACCCCGCTGCAATGGATCACCGCGAGCGTCGGGAAGGAGACGCGGCTCATCCTCGTGGAAGACGTCGCCTACTTCAAGGCCGAGGACAAGTACACGGTGGTGACGACCGCCGAGGGCGAGGCGCTCATCCGCAAGCCCATCCGCGAGCTCCTCGAGGCGCTCGACCCCGAGGTGTTCAAGCAGGTGCACCGCTCCACGATCGTCAACATGCGCGCGATCGCGGGCGTGACGCGCGACGAGACGGGACGCGGCACGCTGCGGCTGCGCAACCGCCCGGAGACGCTCGCGGTGAGCATTCCCTACATGGCGCTCTTCCGGAACATGTGAGGGCTTAAGCGCCGTTTAAGCGGGCGGCGCGAGACTGGCCTCGGTTCCATCGAAGGAGGCCACCATGAAGACGATCCTCGCCATGCCGGCCCTCGCGGCGCTCCTCGCCGCGCCGGCTTTCGCGGCGCTGAACCCGCAGGCCACCCTGCCCGCCGCGCACCACCAGGGGAGAATCACGTACGTGAGCGGCGGGATCGGCGAGGACGAGGCGCATGCGATGCGCCGCGCGGCTTCGCGCTATCCGCTCGAGCTGCTGTTCGTCGCCCGCCACGGCAAGCGCGACGACTATCTCGCCGACATGCCGGTGACGATCGAGGACGCGAAGGGCGACGAGGTGTTCCGCGGCACGAGCCAGGGCCCGTATTTCCTCGCCAGGCTGCCGGCCGGCCGCTACACGATCACGTCGATGGACCGCGGCCAGCGCGTCACCCGCCGCGTCGCCGTGCAGGATCACGGGACGCAGCGCGTGGTGTTCGAGTGGCGGGCGGCGCGCGGCAACGCGTGAGCGCGCCCGGCGCCGCGCGCTAGGGCGCGGCCGGGTGGCGGCGCCGCCCGACCGCGGCGCCGAGCACCGAGGCGATGAGCGTGAGCACCAGGGCGATGAACGTGCCCCACGCGGCCTTCGTCGCCGCGGGCTTCGCTTCGGCCGCCTTCTCCTGGATCGTGCCGTTCGCCTGCGCGTTCTCGATGTTCGTGCGCAGCCGCGCGATGGCGTTGGCGGCGGTGCCGTTGCGCGCCGCGTTGGCGGCGTCGCTCGCCTGCGGCGTGCCCTGCATCGCGGTCGCCGCGGTCTGCGCCGCGCCGCCCACGATGCGCAGCGCCCCGCCGGTGAGCGTGGCGAGGCTCGTCGTCGCGAGGTAAGCGATCGCGAGCAGCGTCACGACCCACACCAGGGCGCCGGACCAGAAGCCCGTGGAGCCGTCGAAAGTGGCGCCGATGCGCGTCGACACCATCCCGCCGACGAAGAGCGCAATGAGCATCGCGACGCCGAGCCACGCGCCGGCCGCCATGCCGACCGTGCCCGCATTCGCCTGGGTGGGATCGGTCGCCGTGATGCCGACCGCGGCGCCGAGCGCGGCGAGCAGCAGCAGCAGGCCCACCGCGGTCAGCACGCCGCCCCAGATGCCGCCCCACGAGACGCGGATGCCCTCGAGGGGAAGCGCGGTGGCGAAGACGCGCTCGGCGCGGCGGCGCCGATCGTTGGGACCGGTGCGCCGGTCGCGGATGTCGGGGGAGATGGCGGCCATGATGGATGCTCCTTTCGGTGGATGCACTATCGACCGGGGGGCATCGAGGACGGTTCCGGCCCTCGTTCCGACGGACTAGCCGCAACCGCGCGCGGCGCCTCGCGGCCCGAACGCTAGCGGCCCAGATAGGCGCGGATGCGATCCTTCAGGCCGGGAGCCGACGCGGAACGCACCAGCTCGGCCATGTCCGACTCGTCCGTGGCGGGCGCGAGCATGCGGTAGAGCGCGGCGCGGCTCGTCTCGGGAAGGCCGCGCGCCGCGGCGGCCGCCTCGGCGAGGATCCCGGGCCACGCCTCGGCCGGCGCGATGCGGCGCACGAAGCCGATGGCGTGCGCGCGTTGCGCATCGAACGTCGCGAGCCCTTCCAGCAGCTCGCGCGCGACCTCGCGACCGACGATCGCCGCGAAGCGCCGCGTGCCCAGGACGAGCCCGAAACCGAGGCCCGGCATGCGGAAGGTGGACTCCGGCGCGGCGACGCGCCAGCGGCACGCCGCGAAGAGATCGACGCCCGCGCCGAAGTTGCGGCCGTGCGCGAACCCCACCGTGAGGCACGGCGAGCGCGCGATCGACTGCAGCAGCGACTCGATGCGCACGAAGCGCAGCAGCAGGTCGCCCTCGCTCTGCCGCTCGTAATCCCCGAAGTCGAAGCCCGCGCTCAGGTTGCGGCCGTTGCCCTGGAAGGCGAGCACCGGGACGCGTGCCGCCTCCGCCTCGGCGACCACCGCGACGAGCGCCTCGACGAGGGACGCCGAGAGCGCGTTCGCCTTCTCGGGACGATCGAGCGCGACGCTCCAGCAGTCGGCCTCGCGGCGGACCGCGATGCCGCCGGGGGCGGGCTCGCCCTCAGGCATTCGCGTATCCCGAGACGAACTCCTTCACCGCGCCGGTCTCGAGATCGTACACGTGGCGGCGCACCCGCCCGATGTTTGCGCCGTACGCGTGGATGCTGATGGAGACGCGGTCGTCGTACGCGTTGCTCACGCGATGGATGTCGCCGAGGGTGGGCGAGACCGCGTCCACGTCGCCGGGCCGCAGCAGCGCCGGCTCGCCGGCGGGCACGACGCGATTTCCGTCGCGCCGGTACGGCGCGCACCGCTCCGCGCCGCGCAGCATGCCGATCACGCCCCACACGGTATGGTCGTGCACCGGCGTCTTCTGGCCCGGGCCCCACACGAAGCTCACCACGGAGAAACGGTCGCGCGGGTCGCAATGGAGCAGGTATTGCTGGTAGTACTTCGGGTGCGGCTTCGCCAGCTCCTCGGGAAGCCAGTCGTCGCGCGCCACGAGGCGCTGCATCGCCTCGCGGCAGCCCGCGACGATGCGCGCCTCGTCGCCGCCCGCATCGACGAGGGCGGTGAGGGCGGCCACGAATTCGCCGAGGCGCTGGGGTGGGGTCATGGGATTCTCGCGCGGGGCATCTCGCTCGCAATCATATCGCGCCGCTCAGGCGCCGCTGCGCGCGCGGCAGGCGACCGGCCGCCACTCGTTCGGCACGTCGGTCTCGTCGCGGCCGCGGACCTCCATGCCCTTCGGGACGCCGGCGCCGTGGCAGAGCCAGGCGATCGGCACGGCGCGCTCGTCCGGGACCCCCGCCTCCTTGTTGTCGGCGGGCATCTCGCCCGTCGCCGTCCGCGCCGCCTGCACGCCGCCCTTGGCGACGTCGGCGAGCGCGAGGCCCTCGTCCACCTGCTTGCGCAAGGCGCCGTCGCGCAGCGACGGGATCGCCATGAGCGCGAGCAGCGCCACCACGCCGACGACCATCAGCAGCTCGATCCAGGTGAAGCCGGCCCTCGCGGGCCATGGCGCGATGATAGCCAACTCAGCGCCGCGCGCCGAGCGGGCTCGCGCTCCAGAAGGGCAGCGCCGCGATCACCACGCAGCCCATCGAGAACAGGAAGCTCGCGCGGTACCCGCCGGTCAGGTCGAAGAGCACGCCCGAGACCCAGGAGCCGAGCGCGGCGCCCACCGACATGCACGCGAAGATCGTCCCGTTGATGGTCGCGAAGCCGGCGCCGCGGAAGATGCGCGCCGTGAGGCTCGCCACGATCGGCCCGCGCGCGCCCTGGGAAAGCCCGAAGAAGAGCACGAAAGGCAGCACCAGCCAGGCGGCCGGGTGGAAGGAGAGGAGCAGCAGGAAGAGGATGCCCACGAAGGTCGACACGAAGCTCGCGGTCGCGGTGGCGCGGAAGCCGAAGCGGTCCGAAGACCAGCCCGAGGCCATCATGCCCGCCACCGAGAGCAGCCCTTGCGTGCCGAACGCGGTCGCGGCCTCGAGCGGCTTGAGGCCCACCTGCACCAGGTAGGCGACGATCTGCGCGAGCATCGCGTACATCGCGAGCGCGGTGAAGGCGAACACCTGCACGAGCTGCCAGTAGGCGCGCGTGCGGATGGCGCTCCCCACGTGCCATGCGCGCGTGGGCTCCAGGGCGTCCGCCTTCGCGCGCGCGGGCTGCGCGGGCGCGGCGGCGGCGACGCGGCGCCACGGCACCGCGAGCAGCAGCGGAAGGAGCGCCAGGAGCGCGATGCCGAGGATCTCGTAGGTGGTGCGCCAGCCGTGCGACTCGATGAGGTACTGCGCGAGGGGCACGATGAGGAGCGTTCCGGTGCCGAAGCCCGCGTAGGCGATCCCCATCGCCGTGCTCATGCGGCTGCGGAACCAGCGGCTGATGAGCATGGAGGCGGGCACCATGCCGAGCATCGCGACACCCATCCCGTTGAGGATCCCGATGCAGAGCTGGAACTGCCAGAGCGTGTGGAGATGCGCGGCGAGGAGGCAGCCGGTCCCGAGGAGCGCGAGGCCCGCGGGATAGACGACGCGCGGCCCCCAGCGATCCACCATCATCCCGGTGAGCGGCGCCGCGAGGCCCGTGAGCACGAGATAGAGCGAGTACACGCTCGAGACCTGCGCGCGGCTCCAGTGGAACGTCTCGGAGAGCGGCAGCAGGAACACGATGAAGGTGTCGCCGATGCCGCGGCCGACGAGGTTGCAGGCGAAGGCGAGGCAGAGGACGAGCGCGGGCATGCGGAATTGTAGCCGCGCTCCTGCTCCCTTCGGCCCATCGGGCGTCCGAACGCCGGCCGGGGGTGCGGGCTCCAATGGAAGAGCCGGACGTCGGCTCGCATCTAAGGAGCATTGGCATGACCCTCGAACGCAACGCTACGCGCGTGCTGCTCGTGGGCGCCCTGGTCGCCCTCGGCGTCTCCGGCTGCGCATCCTGGCGCGCGAACCACGGCAGCACCGCTTCGGCACAGGCCTCGGAGCATCGCGGTCCCGTGCAGACCGCCTCCGACGCGGCGATCACCGCGAAGGTGAAGACCGCGATGGCGGCCGACGCGACCGTGAAAGCCGCCAACATCGACGTCGACACCTTGCGCGGCGTCGTCTCGCTGAACGGCACGGTGAAGGACCAGACCGAACGGCAACGCGCGGTGGAAATCGCGCGCAACGTC
>DATIVM010000192.1:0-9769 GCA_035465975.1 Usitatibacter sp. | reverse complement strand
AGAGCGTGAGGACGTACTCGCCCGTCGTCGTGGTGAGGAAGTAGTTGGTGTTCTCGACGCCCTGCGCGATCCCCTCGAGCCTCTCCAGCTCGCCGAGGGTGTAGTGCTCGAGGAGGGCGCGGGCGTCGGCCTCCGAGACCGGGGTGAAGACCGACATCGCGTGCGGCGGCTCAGAACTCCACGAGGACCCACTGGGGCACCTGCAGCCGGCCCTCCACGGGCTGGTCCTGCCGCGTGAAGGTGCCGTCTCCCTTGAGGTCCATGAGGATGTAGGGTCGTCCGTTCTTCGGGGTCACGCGCTTCATGTAGAGCTTGTTGTTGATGCGGTATTCCTGGATCGTCTGCCCGCCCTCGGTGCGCGTGGTGACCTGGGGCTGAGGCTCGGGCTTGGTGGTGATCATCGGCGGAGGCGGCGGCACGTCCTCGAGGGGAACCGTGCCGGGCGGCTTCGGCCGCTCGGTGGATTGCGCGAAGGCGGGGGCGGTGATGGCGAGCGAGAGGAACGCCAGGAGGGCGATCGCGGTGCGCCGGCGGGACGCGACGGGGGACATGGAAGCCTCGATTCGGGACGCGAAGTGTAGCAGTTAGAGCGCGAGCTCCGCTTCGCGTTCGGAGGGACTCAGCTCGAAGCCGCGCGACTGGTAGTGCTCGAAGATCGCCTCCACCACCTGCTGCGGGTCGTCGATCACCTGCAGCAGGTCCGGATCGTCGACCCCGATCATGCCCTGTTCCCGGAGCGTGCCCTTGATCCACTGCAAGAGTCCGTCCCAGAAGCGTCCGCCCATGAGGATCACCGGCACCCGGCGGATCTTGCCGGTCTGCACGAGCGTGAGCACCTCCATCAGCTCGTCGAGCGTGCCGAAGCCGCCGGGCATCATCACGAAGGCGCACGACATCTTCACGAACATCACCTTGCGCGCGAAGAAGTGCTGGAAGGTGTGCGCTATGTCCTGGAACTCGTTGGCGGCCTGCTCGTGCGGGAGCTGGATGTTGAGCCCCACGCTCGGGCTCGCGCCCGCGTAGGCGCCGCGGTTCGCCGCCTCCATGATCCCGGGGCCGCCGCCGGAGATCACCGAGAATCCCGCCTCCGAGAGGCGCTTCGCGATGTCCTCGGCCATCCGGTAGTACGCGTGGTCGGGCGTCACGCGCGCGCTGCCGAAGATCGCGACCGCGGGCTGGATCGTCTGCAGCCGCTCGGTCGCGGTGACGAACTCTGCGATAATCTCGAACATGCGCCACGCCTCGCGCGCGGAATTCTGCGAGCGGCGGACGAGCTGCGGATCCGAGGGCTTGGGGACCTTGGGGGAAGTGGCTGACATGGGGCGCTCCAAATCGGGATTCGTGCGTTTCTGGATTCTCGCGGGCGGGCCGGCCGCAGGACGCTATCTTCCAATTCCGGGGTTGACGCGGGCCCCTCCAACCTCACTCACGATGACGGAACCGAAGAAACGCCTGCTGCTGGTCGACGCGTCGAGCTACCTCTATCGGGCATTCCACGCGCTGCCGGAGTTCCGCTCGCCCGCCGGCGAGCCCACCGGCGCGATCCTCGGCGTGATCAACATGCTGAGGAAGCTCAAGCAGGATTTCCCCTCGGATTATATCGCCTGCGTCTTCGATCCCAAGGGCAAGACCTTCCGCGACGAGATCTATCCCGAGTACAAGGCGACGCGCCAGGCGATGCCCGAGGAGCTCGCCCGGCAGATCGAGCCGTTGCACGAGGTGATCCGCGCGCTCGGATGGCCGCTCGTGGTCGTGGACGGCGTCGAGGCGGACGACGTGATCGGCACGCTCGTCACGCACGCGCAGGCGGCGCACGGCTGGGACTCGGTGATCTCCACCGGCGACAAGGACCTCACGCAGCTCGTCACCGACCGGGTGCTGTGGGTGAACACGATGGCCGTGCCCATGGAGAAGCTGGATCCGGCGGGCGTGAAGGCCAAGTTCGGCGTGCCGCCCGGGAAGATCGTGGACTACCTCGCGCTCATGGGCGACGCGGTGGACAACGTGCCCGGGGTCGACAAGGTGGGGCCCAAGACCGCGTGCAAGCTGATCGACCAGTACGGCTCGCTCGAGGGCGTCATCGCGCACGCCGACGAGGTGAAGGGCGTGGTGGGCGAGAACCTGCGCAAGGTGAAGGAGTGGCTTCCCACGGGGCGCCGGCTCCTCACCGTGAAGACCGACGTGGAGCTCCCCTTCGAGCTGGAGTCGCTCGTGGACCGCGGGCCCGACAACGCGAAGCTCGCCTCGCTCTACGAGCGCTTCGGCTTCCGGACGCTCCGCGACGCGATCCTCAAGAACGAGGATGCGCCGGAGCACGGAAACGCGCCGGCGCCGGGGCGCGCGGAAGGCAAGCCCCGCCACGACACGCGCAACTTCGCGCTCCTCGCGAGCCACGCGCCCGCCTCCGAGGTCACGCCCTTCGTCGCCACGCGCCGCTACGAGACCGTGCTCGACGAGCCAGCGCTCGATCGCTGGGTCGGGAAGCTGATGGCCGCGGCGATCGCCTGCTTCGACACCGAGACCACCAGCCTCGACCCGATGTCGGCGGAGCTGGTCGGCCTCTCGTTCAGCGCCACGCCCGGGGAGGCGGCCTACATCCCGCTCACGCACCGCTACGCGGGCGCGCCGCAGCAGCTTTCCGTGGACCTCGTGCTCGCACGCCTCCGGCCCTGGCTCGAGGATGCCGCGCGGCTCAAGGTCGGCCAGAACGCGAAGTACGACCGCCACGTGCTCGCCAACCACGGCGTCGCCGTGCGCGGCGTGGCGCACGATACGCTGCTCCAGTCCTACGTCCTCGAAAGCCACCAGCGCCACGACATGGACGCGCTCGCCGCGCGCTACCTCGGCGCGAGCGGCCTCATCCAGTACGCCGACGTGGCGGGCAAGGGCGCCTCGCAGATCCCGTTCGACCAGGTGGACGTGCAGCGGGCCACCGACTACTCCGCGGAAGACGCGGACGTGACGCTGCAGCTGCACGGCGCGCTCTGGCCGCGCATCGAGCGCGACGCGAAGCTCAGGCGCATCTATTCGGACATCGAGATCCCTGTCGCGGGCGTGCTGCTCGCGATGGAGAGGAACGGCGTCCTCATCGACACGGCGCTCCTCGCGCGCCAGAGCCAGGAGCTGGGCCAGAAGATGCTCGAGCTCGAGCGGCGCGCGCACGAGCTCGCGGGCGGCCCGTTCAACCTCGCCTCGCCCAAGCAGCTCTGCGAGGTGCTCTTCGACCGGCTGAAGCTCAGGGTCGTCAAGAAGACGCCGACCGGGTCGCCCTCGGTGGACGAGGAGGTCCTGGAGAAGCTCGCCGAGGACCACCCGATCTGCGCGACGCTCCTCGAGCACCGCGGCATCGCGAAGCTCAAGGGCACCTACACCGACAAGCTGCCGCGCATGGTGCACGCGAAGACGGGCCGCGTGCACACGAACTACGCGCAGGCGGTCGCGGTGACGGGGCGGCTCGCCTCCAACGACCCCAACCTGCAGAACATCCCGGTGCGCACCGCCGAGGGGCGCCGCATCCGCGAGGCGTTCGTGGCCCCCGCGGGCTCGAGAATCGTCTCCGCGGACTACTCGCAGGTGGAGCTGCGCATCATGGCGCACCTGTCCGGCGACAAGGGCCTCATGGACGCGTTCGCCAAGGGCGAGGACGTGCACCGCCACACCGCCGCCGAAGTGTTCGACACGCCGCTCGAGCAGGTGACGAGCGAGCAGCGCCGCTACGCCAAGGTGATCAACTTCGGCCTCATCTACGGCATGAGCGCCTACGGGCTCGCCTCGAACCTCGCGATCGAGCGCGCCGCCGCGCAGAGCTACATGGAGAAGTACTTCTCGCGCTATCCGGGTGTGGCGGCGTACATGGAGCGCACGCGGGCCGAGGCGCGCGAGCGCGGCTACGTCGAGACGGTGTTCGGGCGGCGACTGTGGCTTCCCGACATCGGCTCGTCGAACATGGCGCGCCGGCAGGGCGCCGAGCGCCAGGCGATCAACGCGCCCATGCAGGGCACCGCCGCGGACCTCATCAAGATGGCGATGATCGCGGTGCAGGGCTGGATCGAGGAGGAAGGGCTCGCCGCCAAGCTCGTGATGCAGGTGCACGACGAGCTGGTGCTGGAGGTGCCCGAAGCGGAGCTCGATCGCGTGAAGCCCGGCGTCGAGAAGCTGATGACGGGCGTGGCGAAGCTCGACGTGCCGCTGGTCGTCGAGGCGGGCGTGGGCGCGAACTGGGAGGAGGCGCACTGATGGCGCGCATCGCGGAGGCCGTGCGGCGGCTCGCGGCGGGCGAGCTCGTCGCCTTCCCCACCGAGACGGTCTACGGCCTGGGCGCCGACGCCGCCAATCCCGGCGCGGTCGCGAAGATCTTCGCGCTCAAGGGCCGGCCCGAGAAGCACCCGCTCATCGTGCACATCGCCGATCCGCTCGCGCTCGAGCTCTGGGTGCGCCACGTGCCCGAGGCTGCGCGCCGCCTCGCGGACCGCTTCTGGCCCGGACCGCTCACGATGATCCTGCCGCGCTCGGCGCGCGTGGCGCCGGCCGTGACCGTCGGGCAGGACACGGTGGGATTGCGCTGCCCGTCGCATCCGCTCGCGCAGGAGCTGCTGCGCGAATTCGCGCGCGTCGGCAGCGGCGGCGTGGCGGCGCCCTCCGCGAACCGCTTCGGGCACGTGAGCCCGACCACCGCCCGCCACGTGCGCGACGAGTTCGGGCCCGGGCTCCTCGTGCTCGACGGCGGCCCCTGCGAGGTGGGCCTCGAATCGACCATCGTGGATCTGTCGCGCGGCGCGCCGGTGCTGCTGCGGCCGGGCGCGGTCTCGCGCCGGGACATCGAGGCGGTGCTGGGCATCGCGCCCGCCGAGCGCGACGCCGCCGCACCGCGCGCCCCGGGCACGCTCGCCGCGCACTACGCGCCGCGCACGCCGCTCGCGCTCGTGGACCTGCGCTCGCTGGAAGCGGAGATGGCGAAGGCGAGCGACGTGGCGGTGCTCGCGATGCACGAGAAGCCGCCGGGCGTCACGGTCGCCGCCTGGATCGCGGCGCCCCCCGATCCCCTGCACTACGGCCACGACCTCTATGCGAACCTGCGCGAGCTGGACCGCCAGCGCGCGACCCAGATCCTCGTCGAGGCGCCGCCCGAGCTTCCCGGGTGGGAAGCGGTGAACGACCGCCTCAAGCGCGCCGCCGCGAGCGCCCCCGCCGACGGGACCTAGGGAACACCGGACGGTGGCAAGATGTTCGCCATGCGTCTCGCCCATTCCCCAGAGGTTGCCATGCGCCCCTTCGTGCGTTTCCTTTTCGCCTTCGCCGCCGCGCTCGCGCTCGGCGGCTGCGCGCCGATGTTCACCCAGAGCCCCGGCGCGGGGCTGAGCCCCGTCAACGCCGTCTCCGAGGGGCCGGACAAGCACCTCATGCTCTTCGGCTACGACGTGGTGAGCTATTTCACCGACCACCACGAGCAACGGGGCGATCCGTCGATCAAGACCGTCTACAAGGAGGTGACGTTCCGCTTCGCCACGCCCGAGCACAAGGCGATGTTCGACGCGGCGCCCGCGAAATACATCCCGCAGTTCGGCGGCTACTGCGCGAACGGCATGGTGTACGGCATCCCGTGGGGCGGCGACGTCGACCAGTGGGAGATCTTCGACGGCAAGCTCTACATCTTCGGGGGCAAGGGCTCGCACGACGCCTTCATGCTCGACGTCCCGCGCAACCTGAAGCTCGCGCACCACTACTGGGACACCGAGGTGAACGGCTCCAACGCCCTGGTGCAGCGCGTGAAGCGCCTGGTCTTCCGCGTGCCGCACTACAAGATGGGCAAGGAGCTCGCCGAGGAAGTGGCGAAGGTCCACGGCCGGAAGTAGGGCTTGTCCCCGTCAGATGCCCGTCGCTTCCTTCATCAGCGAGCGCCAGCGCCGGTAGCGCTCGCGCAGCGGCCTGTCGTCGACGGGCGCGAAGACCACCTCCTCCGAGGAATCCTCGTTCCAGCGCGAAGGGCGCCCCGCCGCGAGGTATCCGATGCCGCGCGCGGTCGCCTCGGGATCGTGGCGGCGATGCACCGCAAGGCCGCTCACCGACGCGAGGCGCCGGCAGAGCCCGTCGAGCCGCGAGACGCCGCCGCTCACCCGCATGCGCCGCGCGGGCGGCACGAAGCTCTCCATCTCGTCGATGTTCGCCTGGAGGAGGAAGGCCATGCTCTCCACCACCGCCACCGCCTTCTGCCAGGGCTCGCCCTCGCCCACGAAGCGCGACGCGAAGTCCGGCTTCCAGAAGGGCCCGCCGAGCCCGGCGATGCCGTTGAGGAAGAGCGGCGGCTCTTCGGGCCGCTCGAGCCATCCGGGCAGATGCGCCTCGACATCCTCCACGCCGATCTCCTTGCGCAGCCAGTCGAGCGCGGTGCCGGCGCCGTTCACGTTGCCCTCGACCGAATAGACCGTTTCGCGCCCGTCGTCGAAAATGATCCCGGTGAGCTGGCGCGGGAGGTACGGAGGCGCCTGCGTGAGCGCGCGCTGCACGAAGGCGCTCGTGCCGATGTTCACGTAGGCCAAGTCCTCCTCGGGCCGGCCGAAGGCGAACACCGCCGCGGACTGGTCGCCGTTCACCGCGACGAGCGGGATGGCGAGATCGTCCACGCGCAGGGTCCCGTACGCGTGGCAGGTCGGGACGCTCTTCGGCAGGAAGCCGGGCGGCAGCCCGAAGAGGGCGAGGAGGGCGGAATCCCAGTCTCGCGCCTGGAGGCTCCAGAGCTGGGTGCGCGCCGCGCATTGCGGATCGGCGAAGAGCGAGCGCTCCGCGGTCATGCGGAACACCAGGAAGCTCGCCTGCGGTCCCCACGCGAGCGTGCCCTTCCCGAGCGCCGCGCGCACGGCGGGGAGATGGTCGAGGGCCCAGCGCAGCTTGCTCGCCCCGTAGTGCGCCGAGAGGAAGAGGCCGGTCGTGCGGTGCACTTCCTCCGCCTGCGGCTCGAAGCGCCGCAGCCACTCGTGCGCGCGCCGGTCCTGCCAGCTGAAGAGCGGGGCGAGGCAGCGCCCGGTGCCGCGGTCCCAGCACGCGCAGCTCGCGCGCTGGCTCGCGAGCCCCGCGGCCGCCACGTCGCGCGCTCGCTCGCCGAGGGCCGCGAGCGCCTGGCGCGCCGCGTCGAAGACGGACGCCACCATCTCCTCGCCATCCTGCTCCGCCCAGTCCGGCTGCGGCCGCGCGAGCCCGATCGGGCGCTCGCCCTGCGAGACGACGCGCCCCTCGCGGTCGAGCACCACCGCGCGGCTCGCGTGCGTGCCCTGGTCGATGGCGAGGTAGAGCGGATCCATGGATCGAAAATGGGGACAGACCCCATTTTCCGCCTAACGGAAAAAGGGGTCTGTCCCCATCAAGCCGGCAGCGGCCCGAACTTTCCCGCCTGGTAGTCGTGGATCGCCTGCACGATCTCGTCGCGCGTGTTCATCACGAACGGGCCGTGGGCGATGATCGGCTCGCGGATCGGATCGCCGTGGCCGAAGAGGACGATGGCGTCGTCGGCCGCCTCCAGCTCCAGGGCCTCGCCCGAATCGCCGAGCTCGACGAGGTGGAACGCGGGCGCCTCGCGGCCGCCGATGCGCACGGCGCCGCGCACGACGTAGAGGAACACCGCGCGGCCGGCGAGCCGCTCGAAGCGCACGCGCCCCCCCGTGCGCAAGGCCACGGTGGACATGAACACGCCGGTGAGGGATTCGACCGGCCCGCGCGAGCCGTTCCATTCGCCCGAGACGAGGTGCACGGCGCCCCGCCCGTCGGCCGTCCGGCACGCCGGAATGTCCGCGGCCTGCAGCCCCACGTAGCGCGGCTCGCTCATCTTGAGGCGCGCCGGCAGGTTCACCCACAGCTGCAGGATCTCCAGCGGGCCGCCGCGCGACTTGAACTCGCGCGAGGAGACCTCCGCGTGCACCAGGCCGCGCCCGGCGGTCATCCACTGCACGCCGCCTGCGTGGATCACGCTCTCGTGGCCCGCGGAGTCGCGGTGGGTGAGCTCGCCCTGCACGATGAAGGTGACCGTCTCGAAGCCGCGATGGGGGTGGGGCCCGAACGGCAGACCGTCGTTGCCCGGCGGATAGACCTGCGGCCCGTGGTGGTTGAGGAACAGGAACGGATCGAGCTGCGCGATCTCCGGCCCGGGCAGCGGCCGGCGCGTGACGAGCTCGCCGATGTCGTCGCGATACGCCTCGTGGATTCGATGCAGGGTTCGGATGCCCATGGAGGGATTGGGACCGGTCCCGCGGCGAGTCGTTCGCCTCAGCCGCGCGGCGTCGGCTCGATCCGGAAGCGGTGATCGCCGCGCCCCGCCACCGATCCGTCGGGCGCGCGGGCGATTTCCTCGAAGCGCACTTCGCCTCCCGCGGCGAACGCGACCACGGTCGAGGCGCGCGTGCCGTAGTCGGCGCCGGTGATGAGCGGGGAGGCGAGCCGGCGCTCCCACTCGACGCCCACGCCCGTGTCGGGCAGCTCCGCGTCCGGGACGCCCTGCGCATCGCCGAGCAGGTCGAAGAGCGCCGGCGCCGGATCGTCCAGCGCGAGCGCGCGCTCCATCGCGCGCCGCCCGCGGATCACCTTCGGCCAGGGCTCGTCGAGCACGTGGTTCGAGAGGCCGTGGACGCCGGGATCGATGGACCGCGCTTCGCCCTCGCGGCTGCCGAAGTACCACAGGCTCTCGCCGTCGCCCACGATCAGGTTGAAGCCGTTGTAGTCGCCGGCGCGCGCGGCGACGGAGGCGAGGAACGCGGCCGGGGACCCGCGCGCGATCAGGAATTGCGTCACCAGCTCCCCGCGCGAGCGGGCGGTCGAGCGCCGGTCGGAGGGATCGCGGAAGTTGGTCACCGCCGCGAAGCGCCCGTCGCGCGTCACGCCCATCCAGGTGCCGCCCGCCTTGAGGTCGCGGCCGGCGAGGATCCGCGGATGGTCGTTCCACCACTGCGCGGGCGCCGCGGGGCGATCGCGCCACTCGTCGCGGTTTGCGGCGACGGCGAGCGGCAGGTCCGGCCGGCAGCGCCAGCCGATCACGATCAGGCACACGGCGCTACCTCATGTGGGCGGGAAGCCACGTCACGAGCCCCGGGAAGAAGAAGATCAGCGCCACCGCCGCGGCCATCAGGAAGAAGAGCGGCATCGACACCTTCGCGATCCACGTGATCTCGCGCTTCGTCATGCCCTGCAGCACGAAGAGGTTGAAGCCCACCGGCGGCGTGATCTGCGCCATCTCGACCACCAGCACCAGGAAGATCCCGAACCACACCAGGTCGATGCCCGCCTTCTGGATGGTGGGCAGGATCACGCCCATGGTGAGGACGACCATCGAGATGCCGTCGAGGAAGCAGCCGAGCACGATGTAGAACACCATCAGCCAGAAGAGGAGCCCGAGCTGCGAGAGGCCGAGCCCGGCGATGAATTCCGCGAGCCGGCGCGGCAGCCCGATGTAGCCCATCGAGAGCGTGAGGAAGGCCGCTCCCGCGAGGATCAGCGCGATCATGCAGTAGAGACGCGTCGCGCCCATCAGGGACTGCCCGAACACCTTCGCGCTCATGGAGCCCTGGATCCACGACAGGGCGAGCGCGCCCACCACGCCGAGCGCCGCCGCCTCGGTGGCGGTCGCGATGCCGACGTAGATCGACCCGAGCACCAGCGCGATGAGGCCGACGACGGGAATCAGGTGGCGCGAGGCGTGGAGCTTCTCGCGCAACGACATCTCGCGGTCCGGGGCGGGAATGCGGCCGGGATGCGCGAGCGACCACACGACGGTGTAGGCCAGGAAGAG
>DATIVM010000191.1:0-8750 GCA_035465975.1 Usitatibacter sp. | reverse complement strand
GATGACGAACGGTTGACTGCTCCGCGAGGCGGGGGTTCGGGCGGCGCGCTCCATTCGGGCCATGGCGGGCATCGCATATACTCCCGGCACATTTCGCAGGAGGCACCCCGATGGCGGTCGGCACCACGCATCCGCACGCGCGCCTCGCGGCCGAACGCCAGCCGCGCGCGCTCGCCACGCTCTTCTTCACCGAGATGTGGGAGCGCTTCAGCTACTACGGGATGCGCGCGCTCCTCGTGCTCTACCTGGTGCACGCCCTCGGATACCCGCGCGCCGACGCCCTCGAGCTCTACGCCACGTACACGGGCCTCGTGTACATCACGCCGATCCTCGGCGGCTACATCGCCGACCGCTACCTCGGCACGCGCAAGGCGATCCTGGTGGGCGGCATCACCATGGCGATGGGGCACTTCGCGATGGCGTTCCCGCCGCTGCTGCACCTCGCGCTGGGCCTCCTCGTCGCGGGCAACGGCTTCTTCAAGCCCAACATCACCACGCTCCTCGGCACCTACTACCGCGAGCGCGACCCACGCCGCGATCCGGGGTTCACGCTCTTCTACATGGGCATCAACCTCGGCGCGTTCTTCTCGCCGCTCGTGGCGGGCACGCTCGGCGAGAAGGTCGGCTGGCACTACGGGTTCGCCTCGGCGGGCGTGGGCATGTGCCTCGGGCTCGCGCAATTCGTCCTCGGGCGCGACCGGCTCGGCAGCCACGGCCTTCCGGCCGGAAAGACGCGCCTCGAGCGCGCCGACTGGACGCACGTGATCCTCATCGCCGCGTCGATGATCCCGCTCGCCTACGCCGTGATGGGGTTGTGGGGCATCGCCGGGCCCGCGTGGCGGTCGCTTTCCGGCGTCGAGCAGCTCGCCGTGGCCGCGCTCGTGGTCTCCGCGCTCTGGTTCGGCGCGAACCGCCTCGCGGGACGCAAGTCCGCGGCGCAGCAGCCCCTCACGAGCGAGGAATGGCAGCGCATCGTCGCGATCTTCGTGCTCGGCTTCTTTGTGGTCTTCTTCTGGATGGGCTTCGAGCAGGCGGGCGGCACGATGAACCTCTTCGCCGACCAGCAGACCGAGCGCCGTTGGCTCGGCTGGGAGATTCCGGCGTCGTACTTCCAGGCGATCAACCCGCTCGGCATCTTCGTGATGGGCCCGGGCATCGCGGCGATCTGGCTGCGCGTGGACCGCTCGCGCTTCGCGCTCTCGACCCCCGCCAAGATGGCGCTCGGCCTCTTCTTCCTCGGGCTGGGATTCGTCGTCATGGCCGCCGCGCAGGGACGCGCCGACGCCATCGGGCGGGTCGGCCCGCAGTGGCTGTTCTTCGTCTACGTGCTGCACACGATCGGGGAGCTCTGCCTCTCGCCGGTGGGGCTCTCGATGGTGACCAAGCTCGCGCCCGCGCGCGTCGCCGCGCTCATGATGGGCATCTGGTTCGTCGCCAACGCCGCCGCCAACTACCTCGCCGGCGTGCTCGAGGAGCTCCTCAAGGGCACGTCGATCCCGCTCTACGGGTTCCTGGTGGCCACCTCGTTCGCCGCGGGGCTGGTACTCTTGGCGCTCACGCCGCTCCTCAAGCGCCTGATGCACGGCAAGGGGTGAGCGGCACACCTTTCCTCGCGAGGAGACTCGCATGGAACGACGGCTCGGGATCATGGCGTTCGCGCTGGCCGCGTGGCTCGCATCGACGTCCACGGGAACATCGGCCGCGGATGCGGCCGCTTGCGAGGAGGCCCGCGCGCGCGCGGCCGCATTGCGCGCCGATCTGGATCGCAGCATCGGGCCGAAGGCTCGCCCGTTCTTCGCCGGCGCCGGCCGCTCGGCGGCCACTTGGGAGGCCTACGCGGGCGAGGCCTATGCCCTCGGCGGGTTCCGGGCGGCGCTGTGGGGAGAGCTGAATGCCCTCGATCGCGAATGGCGGCCGCGCTCGGTCTCCCGCGCGGGCGTCTACCTGGAAAAGCTCGGCCGCGCACCGGAGGCGAGCCGCTTCCTGAAATGTGCCCGAGCGCTCGGGTATCGCTCGCCCTACCTTCTCGAAGCCCTCGCATCCGCGCGGCTGCGCTCCGGCGACAAGATGGGCGCGACGACCGCGATTCGCGAGGCGCAGCAAATGGCGCCCGGGGACGTCCTCATCGATGCGGAAAGATCCATCATCGAGACCGGCCGGCCGCCGCAACCGCCCCGCAAGGACGACGCGCTCGGGCAAGCGCTCCGGGACCTCGAGCGCCACGTGGCCGCCGTGAAGGCGGCGATGCGGCACCGCCAGGAGCTGCAGAAGCGCATCGATGCGACGCTCGGCATCCGCAACGATTCCGGCCCGTTTCCTCCCGAAGCGGAGCGGCAGGTCGACCGGCAGATGGACGAGGTGCGCTACTGGGTGGACCAGGTGCGCTTGCCGCTCGACGAGGTGACGCGCCGCCATCCCGACCGTCCGGCGCAACGCGTGCAGGCCGAGCGCGCGGCGGCGAGGTACGCGGCGCCGCCGCAGCTCATCGACGCGTATTTCCGCGCGACGGAGCGGCTGCTCGGCTACGAATGGGGCCTCGGTCCGACCGGACAGCATGAATTGCTCCTCTGGGCCGACGTGCTGGACCTCGATCCCCTCGCCTACGCGCGCGAGATCCACGATGCCGCCCACGTCGACGGGACGGATGCATTGGCGCACTACCGCGGTACGCAGGCCCGGCTCGCGAGCCTGCAGGGGCCCGCGCTGCTCGCCGTATCGCACCCGTCCGACGCAGCGAAGGCGAAGCTCGACGAGGGCATGGTGCGCTGTGGCCACCAATACCCGGCGGGATCGCAGTCGAGCCAGCTCAAGGCGTGCGAGCTCGCGGAGCAGTCGGCGTACTGCACGACGATGAGGGCGCTCTACGACCGGTGGACGAAGGCCGCGCAGGCGCGTTATGCGATCGCCGGGCGGCAGTTCGACCGGGTCGCGACGCGACGCGAGGCGTGGGCGGCGCAGCAGCTCGCCGATGCGCTCGCCTTCGCGCGCCGCGTCATGAAGGGATTCAAGCGCGGGGATCCGGCGGCCCGGGCGGTCGCCGGCGCCATGAACCGCGACTATCGCCGGCTCGCGGAAATCGCCCTCGGCAACGGCTCTGCGGGTCCGGCCGCGGTGATCCGGGAATCCGCCGGGTGGTACCGGCGCGACCGTGCCGACGCCGAGGCGGACCAGGCGAGCGCCGCCGCATCGCTCGCCGAGATGTGCGCGCCGGTCGAGCGCCGCGTGCTCGAGGCGCTGGCGGAGCAGCACTCGAAGGAGGTCCTCGACATGCTGCGCGCGCGCTTCCTGCGCGATTTCAACGTGGCGTACGAGGACGCCGCTCATTGCGAGTTCTAGATCGGGCCGATCAGCGCGAGCGCCAACGACGAGGGCCGTGTCACGGCCAGCCTGGATGGCGGTCCGCTCACCGCGACGGTGGACCAGGACGGCAAGGTCACCGTCCAGGGTTCGTCCAAGCTGGAGTCGGAGGTGGGCGAGGAGCCGGAAAGCCACGGCAGCGGTGAAGCGCAGGAAGGAGGAGGCGCCAAGCCGGAGCTCTCCGCGGGCATGAGCTACGCGAGCGATGGAACGTGGGCGGCCTCGGTCTCGGGCAAGGTCGATGCCGACTACGAGGGCTTCGTGCCCGAGGCGTCCGCCGAGATCTCGGCCGTCTACGACCCGGCGAAGCGATCGTGGGAGACGCGCGTGCACGCCTCGACAGCGATGGGCATGGGCGTTTCCCTCGGAGGCGCGAGCCTCGAGTGCTTCCCCGGCGAGGTGAGCGTGGAGTTCGAGCCGCGCGCGGTGCTCGACGACGCGGCGGCGTACGTCGACGCGCTCTCGAGGACATGACCATGGGCCGCTCGCGCGCCTCGCCCCCGGAATCCGCGGACCGCAAGCCCCTGCTCGACGGCCCCGCGTTCTTCCTGGTCCCGATCGCGGCGTTCCTCGGTGCGATCATCGTCGCGGTCGTCGTGCATGCGGTGCTCGACCAGTTCCACCTGAAGAGCCTCGCCGACATTCCGGCGTACCGGAATTTCGTCGACGGCGCCGCGAGGATCGGCCGCTATATGCTCGCCGCGTCCGTCGCGATCGGCCTCGCGCTTCTCGCGGCGCTCTCGGCCTGCGCCATCAAGCACGGCGCGCGCGACGACTGCGAGGGAAAGACGGTGAAGCTGGAGGGCGTGGGCGTGGTCGGGACCGGACTTCCGGTCGGCACGTTCGACGCGAGGATGCTGGCGAGCCGGCACGCGTTCGCGCCGCTGAGATCGGCCTCGTGGCGCGAGCGCCTCTTCAGCCTAGGCATCCGCGCGTTCCTCGCCTGCTTCTTCCTCGTCTTCGTCGCGGCCGGCCTGCTGCTGATGCGCGACCTGGCGATCCTCGTGCTCCTGCCCGTGCTCCCCGGGATCTTCCTCTACAGGATCGTCGGCCGCGCGCGAAGGGACTCCCGGGAGCTCAACCCACATCCAGCATCAGGCGACGGTACCCCACCCGGCAGCTTCCCACCTTCACCGTGAGCCGGCCCTTGCCTTCGGCGACCAGCGTCACGAACTTCTCGTGCACGTTGCCGCGCGTCCAGGGCGCGAAGATGCTGATGCCGCTGTAGAGGCCCTGCCCCCAGCCGTCGAGGTGGCCGATCTCGATCGGCACCGCGGTGGGCGCGCCGACCTGCACGTCGCCCTCGCATTCGGCGGTGAGGCGCAGCGGCTCCACGTGCGGGAGCTTCTTCGCGGAGCTGGGGCCGTAGGTGCCGAGGTAGCCGCGGTTCACGATGCGCAGCTCGATCCGCGTGAGGTGCGGGCCGAGCACGTCGCGCTTCACCACCTCGACCGCGACGCGCGGGGCGAGCGCGGCGACGCGCAGGAAGGCCGCGCTCTGCTGCGCGCACACCTCGGCGAGCTTCTCGAAGGGCGGGTTCGAGATGCCGACGAGGAGGTTCAACCCGCCCACCTCCACGTCGCCCAGCTGCGGGTGCCGCACCTTGCGCCACTCGCGGAACACGCGTCCCTGGTTCACGTCGCGGTCCCATCTCGCCAGCGCGATGAAGTCCTTGCGGTCGAGATGCGTGTAATGGTCGACGAACGGCTTCTTCGTCTCGACGCCGATCTGCCGGAAGATGTCCCACAGCTCGACCGCGTACGCGATCGCGCCCCGCTGGTGATACGCGTAGTCGGTGAGGTCGCCGCGCAGCGGCGTCTCCGGCTCGTAGAGGAACTCGTGGAAGCCGCTCACCGTGGGATAGCCGGTGTGCTCCTTCGCCCACGCCTCGACCTGCCGGAAGACGGCGAGGTCCGCCTGGTCCATCTTGTGGTCGGGCTTGTCGCCGAGCGGGCGGATGAAGACGCCGCCGAAGGTGTGGAAGTTGATCCACGCGAAGATCTCGGGGTGCGCGGCGGTGAAGTCGAGGATCGCGCGCGTCTCCACCGCGCTCCCCGGGTAGTCGCCCGCGCCCGCCTGGTCCGGCTCCGGCGCCCATTGGTACGGGAAGTTGCGGTTGAAGTCGTACTGGTTGTCGGAGAGGAAGTAGGGATCGGGAATGCGCCGGCCGTCGAAGTTCGCGATGCGCCCCTCGGGGTAGAGCTTGTAGTACGGCGGCGGATCCTCGGGCATGCGCGGCACCATCACGCCGGGGAACTCGGCGAGCTCGACCAGCTCGCCGTCGTCGGAGGCGACGCGCATGTAGCCCATGCGCCCGTCGCCGTCGAAGTCGTGCGCCTCCCAGTACGCGTGGCCCTTGTGGCGCCGCGCGTCGACCGGGCTCGAGCGCACGTAGCGGCCGGTCTTCATGACCGCCTCGGCGCCGTCGGGCGAGATGCGCGGCACGATGTAGAAGAGCGTCTCCCGGAGCGTCTCGGCCATGTGCGCGGGAAGGCCCGGCGGAGGGTTGCCCAGGTGGATGCCGATCACGTCCTCGGCGATCGCGAGCGCGGCGCTCGAGCCGCAAAGCTCGGAGGCGTGCATGTTGCCGTCCACCCACACGGCGGGACGCACGTCGTCGGGATCGCGGCCGATGGTGAGCACCGGGATGTCGCGCCCCTCGGCCGTCGTGCCGATGGAGGCGAGCCGGACGAAATCGGGATGCCGCTCGGCCCATTCGCGCACCTGCCGCACGAGCTCCGCGTAGTCGAGGTATCGGGATCGGAACATGGCGCGCATGATAAGCGAATTTCGCGCTCTCCCTTAGAATCGCCGCAATGAAGACCCGATTCACCGAAGCGTTCGGGGTGCGCCATCCGGTGGTGTGCGCGCCGATGGCGTACATCACCGGCGGGAAGCTCGCGGGTGCGGTCACCCGCGCCGGCGGGCTCGGCATCCTCGGCGGCGGCTATGCGGGCACCGTCGGCGGCGAGCCGGACCTGCGCGCGGAGCATGCCCTCGCCGGCGGCGAGCGTGTCGGCATCGGCTTCATCACCTGGGCGCTCGCGAAGGCGCCGCGCATGCTCGACGTCGCCCTCGAGCTCTCGCCGGCGTGCCTGTTCCTTTCCTTCGGCGACCCGCGCCCGTTCGCGCACCGGATCCACCGCGCCGGCGTGAAGCTCGTCTGCCAGGTGCAGACCCTGGCGCACGTGGAGCAGGCGATCGAGGCGGAAGCCGCCGTCATCGTGGCGCAGGGGACGGAAGCGGGCGGCCACGGCGGCACGCGCTCGACGCTGCCGCTGGTGCCGGAAGTGGCGGACCACCTCGCGCGGCGCGCACCGAAGACCCTGCTCCTCGCCGCGGGCGGCATCGGCGACGGACGCGGGCTCGCCGCGGCGCTGATGCTCGGCGCGGACGGCGTCCTCGTCGGCACGCGTTTCTGGTCCACGCTGGAAGCGCTCACGCCGTCCGCGATGGTGGAGCGCGCGATCGGCGCGACGGGCGACGACACCGTGCGCACCACCGCGGTCGACGCGCTGCGCGGCGTGCGCTGGCCCGCCGAGTTCTCGTTCCGCGTGCTCACCAACGAGCTCACCGACCAGTGGGTGGGACGCGAGGCGGAGGCCGCGGCCAGCTTCGGCGCGCTCGCGGGCGCCTACGCCGACGCACGCAATCGGGGCGACCTCTCGATCGTCGTCACGGTCGTCGGCGAAGGCGTGGGGCTGGTGCGCGACCGGCCGGGCGCGGCGAGCGTGGTCGAAACCATGGTGGCGCAGGCGGAGAAGCTGCTCGCGCGGGGGCCGGCCTGAAGACGCTCGCGGTGCTGTGGCTCGCGGGCCTGTGCCTGCGCATGACGGTCCTCGCGATCCCGCCCGTGATCCCGATGCTGCACGAGAGCCTCGCGCTCACCCAGGCGCAGATCGGCGCGCTCGCGAGCCTGCCGGTGCTGCTGCTCTCCTTCGCGGCGATACCCGGCTCCTTCCTCATCGCCCGCTTCGGGGCGGCGCGCGTGCTGGTGGGCGGCATCGTCCTCGCGGGCCTCGCGGGCGCGCTGCGCGGCGCCTCGTTCGACGCGCTCACGCTTTTCGCGACCACCTTCGCGATGGGCGTCGGCATCGCGGTGATGCAGCCCGCGTTTCCGTCGATCGTGCGCGAGTGGGCACCGCAGCGGGTGGGCCTCGCGACCGCCGTCTACTCGAACGGTCTCCTCGTCGGCGAGGCGATGAGCGCCTCGCTCACCATCCCCTTCGTGCTGCCGATGGTGGGCGGCAACTGGCGCGCGAGCCTCGTCGCGTGGTCGGTGCCGGTGTTCGCGATCGCCGCGGTCGCGTTCTTCCACGCACGCACGCACGAGCGCCGCGCCGTGTCCGCACCCGCGCGCGGCGGCGTGTGGTGGCCCGACTGGCGCTCGCCGCTCACCTGGCGCCTCGGCTTCATCGCCGGCGGCTGCTCGAGCCTCTACTTCGCGACCAACGCGTTCCTTCCGGACTACCTGCGCCACCTGGGGCGCGCGGACCTCATCGCGGCCGCGCTCGCCGCGATCAACTGGGTGCAGATCCCGGCGTCGTTCCTGCTGCTGGCGTTTCCCGGCCGGCTGATGCAGCGGCGCTGGCCGCTCGCCGCGACCGGCGTGCTCGCCACGATCGCGATGGTGGGCATCGCCACGGGCGACGGCCCGGCGATCGTGTTCTGGTCGGGAATCGTCGGCTTCTGCACCGCGTTCGTCCTCATCCTCACGCTCGCGCTGCCGCCGATG
Organism: Usitatibacter sp.; assembly: GCA_035465975.1. Lineage (GTDB taxonomy): Bacteria > Pseudomonadota > Gammaproteobacteria > Burkholderiales > Usitatibacteraceae > Usitatibacter. Next base: position 658 of record DATIVM010000191.1, on the reverse strand, counting down.
CTGGTGGAGGCGTCGCACGTGCACAGCGTCTCCGCCGCGGTGTTCGCGATCGGCTACCTGTGGGCGGTCATCACGCCGGTGCTGGGCGGATTCGCGTGGGACGTGACGGGCGTGCCGTGGAGCGCGTTCGTGCCGGCGGGCGCGTTCGGGATCGTGATCGTCGCCCTCGCGCTGGGGCTCGACCTCACCCCCGCCTCGCGCCGCGCCGGAAACGCGAGCGCAGGCGCGAGGCATTGACCCGCGGCAAGAAACGAGGCCGCGCGGCGCTCCCTTTTCCGCGCGAAACGCGCCACAATGACAGCGCAACTTCCATGGAGGCCACGATGCTCAAACGATCACTTGCCGTCACGACGGCGGTCCTCGCGCTCGGTGCCGGCGCGTACTCCACGCAAGCGGCTGCGCAATGCGATCCGGTCCCCGGCATGGTGATCGGAGGCGGCATCGGCGCGGCGATCGGCAATGCGCCCGGCGCCGCGGTCGGCGCGATCCTCGGCGGCGCGATCGCCGGAAGCGGCCCGTGCCACTACGACGGCTACTACGGCCCGCGCTACTACGCGCCGCCCCCCGCCGCCTACTACAACGCGCCGCCCGCCGCCTACTACGAGCCGGCGCCCGCGTACTACGAGCCGGCGTACTACGGGCCGGCGTACTACGGCCC
>DATIVM010000190.1:0-4457 GCA_035465975.1 Usitatibacter sp. | reverse complement strand
TTTCCCGCGTTTGCCGCGTGAAATGCGGCCTCGGGCCCAGCGACGACGGCGCGGTCGTCGCGACGTCGAGCGGGCGCGCCGACGCTCAGTTGAGCGCGGCGGGGAGCCGCGGCGTGTGCCGGGCGTTGATGCGCGAGTTGGCCGACACGTGCTGGCGCAGGAACTCCATCTGGTCGGCGAGGATGCGGCGGTTGGCGAGGATCAGGAACTCGGCGCGGTTCGGCACGTAGGGCGCGTAGAGGAGCTGCATGTGCGACTCCTCGGGCGTGCGGTTGCCCTTCTTCTGGTTGCACGCGCGGCACGCGGTGACGACGTTCATCCACGTGTCCCTTCCGCCGCGCGAGATCGGCACGATGTGGTCGCACGTGAGCCGGTAGGGCGTGAAGCCGCCGCCGCAGAACGCGCACATGAAGTGGTCGCGGTTGAAGAGCTCGCGGTTGTTGAGCGGCGGGACCTGGTGGAAGCCCTTGATCGCGAGCGCCTTGCCGCGGATCGCGATGATGGAATTCGCGGTGATGCTCGAGCGCTCGCCGGTCTTGTGCGAGCGCCCGCCGTAGATCGTGAACGCCTCGCGCCCCAGCTCCCACGCCACGCGCTCCTTGGCGTAGTACCAGACCGCCTGTTGCCACGTGACCCAGCGGTGCGGGACGCCGTGCTGGTCCAGCGTGAGGATGAGGGGCAGGCTTCGGTTCATGGATAATCGAGCCTCGAGACCTGCATCAATTTACCAAAAAACAGCTGCGAGCGGCTGAATCGAAGGAAGAAGCATGAGCCTGGACCGGGTGGACGCGGGGCGCGACCTCGCGAGCGATTTCAACGTGATCATCGAGATCCCGATGCATTCCGACCCGATCAAGTACGAGGTGGACAAGGAGACCGGGGCGCTCTTCGTGGACCGCTTCGTCTCCACCTCGATGCATTACCCCTGCAACTACGGCTACGTCCCGCAGACGCTCTCCGAGGACGGCGACCCCGTCGACGTGCTCGTCATCACGCCGTTCGCGCTCGTGCCCGGGGTCGTGGTGCGCTGCCGCCCGATCGGGATCCTCAAGATGTCCGACGAGGCGGGGCGCGACGTGAAACTCCTCGCCGTGCCCATCGACAAGCTCACGCCGCTCTACCGGCAGGTGGAGACCGCGCGCGACCTGCCGGAGCTCACGCTCTCGCAGGTCGAGCATTTCTTCGCGCACTACAAGGACCTCGAGCCGGGCAAGTGGGTGAAGGTCGAGGGCTGGGGCAGCCCCGAGGAGGCGCGCCGCGAGATCGCGGAGGGCGTGAAGCGCTTCCGGCGGCCGAAGGGCGCGAAGGCCGCGCGCTAGCGCTCGCGCCGCAGGCCCAGGAGGGCGAGCAACGCGAGCGCAACGCCGATCGCGATCATCCCGGTGAGCTCGAGCGCGTCGGGACGCTCTCCCAGCTGCAGCGCCGAAGCGAGCACGGCGATCACCGGGATCCCGAGCGAGCTCAGTCCCGCGATGCCGGCGCTGCTGTTCGCGAGCACGTAGGTCCAGAGCCACCAGCCGCCGGCGGTGGCGAACACCGCGGAGAACACCAGCGCGAGGACGAACTCCACGGTCCAGTGCACCGGCGGATGCGGGTGCAGCCACGCGAGCGCCGCGAGCCACGCGGTGCCGACGAGGAGCTGCCAGGCCGTGAAGACGAGGGTGTTCGCGCTCGTCGGCCATTTCTTCGAGAGCACCGCGGAGATCGCCCACACGGCGCCCGCCGCGACGGCGAGCACGCTCCCCACGAGGCTCGTGAGCCGCCACGGCGCGACGATGAGCACCAGGCCCGCGAACGCCAGGGCGACCGCGATCCACTGCGCGCCGCGCATGCGCTCGCGCAGGATCGCGTGCGCGAACACGATCATCCAGAACGGCATCGTGTAGGTGAGCACCGAGGTCTTGCCCGGCCCGGCGAACAGCAGCGCGAGGTGCGTGAGCGCGACGAACAGCGCCACCTGCAGCGAGCCGAGCAGGAGCGCCATGCGGTAGCCGGGGAGGGTGAGGGCGAGGCCCTTCGCCCGCAGCAGCGCGAAGAGGAGCGCCGCCGCGAGGCCCACGCGCAGCGCCGCGAAATCGAACGGGTGCGCGTAGCGCAGGGCGACCTTCATGATGACCCACGAATAGCCCCAGACGAGCACCATGGCGACCAGGGCCGCCACGGGGCCGGAACGCAGCTTCGTCACCCGCGGCTCGCGGGCTCGGGCACCTCGCGCTCGTAGGGCCGCGCGCGGATCTCCAGCCGCGGGCCGTCGGGCGCGCTCCAGCGCAGGTCGCCCTCGGAAAGGCTCTCGAGCTGCGCCACCACGAGCGCGTCGTAGCCGCCGCCGGGCGCGGGTGCGGCGTTCACGATGGTCCCCGCCGCCTGGTCGCCGAAGGCCGCGCCGTAGACGCTCTCGCCCGCGGCCGGTCGCCGCTCGCCCGCGAGGTGGGCGAGCGCCATGCGCCGCTTGAGGATGCCGCGGTACTGGGTGCGCGCCACGATCTCCTGGCCGGGATAGCAGCCCTTGTGGAAGCTCACGCCGCCCACCAGCTCGAAGTTCGCCATCTGCGGCACGAACGCCTCCTGCGTGGCGGCCGTCACGACGGGGATGCCCGCCTGGATGAGCGACCACGCCCACGCGTCGGGGCCCGCGGGCGTCGCGTTCTCCGCGAGCTTCTCCCACAGCCCGGGCGCGCGCTCCGTCGGCACGAGGATCACGAAGCGCTCGGCGTCGAGGGCGATGCAGGTGGCGCCGTCCTTCTCCACCGAGCGCATCGGATCGGGCGTGAAGCCGAAGTGCCGCGCGACGATCACGCCCGCGGTCTTGCCGGCGAACGCGAGGCGCGCCGTGGATTCGCTCGCATCCGCGACCTTCACCTTCGATCGCAGCACGAACATCGCGAGCCGCTTCGCGATGGCGGGCGCGATGTCGGCGGGAAGCATCAGCCGGAAGCCGTCGGCGCGCCGCAGGACGAGGAACGTCGCGAGCAGCCGGCCCTTCGGCGAGCACCAGCCGTTCCATTGCGCCGCGCCCTCGGGCAGCGACTGCACGTCGTTGGTGAGCTGCGCGTGCAGGAACGCCGTGGCGTCGTCGCCCGTGACGGCGAGGAGCGCGTTATGGGAGAGGTCGACGAGGACCGCGTGGTCGCGCGCGGCGGCGAGCTCCGCGGCGGGATCGCCGAAGTCCGCCACGCCGCTCGCGTCCAGGCGCGCGCCGCGGCTGGCGAGGAAGGAGAACCAGGAGGACATGGGGGCGAATGGAATGCGTTCGTTGCGAGCTTCAGTATAGCCGCCTTGCCGCGGGGTCGATCCTCGCCGCCGCCCTCGCGACGGCGCTCGTCGCGGCGATGCTTCCGATCGCGGCGCCGTGGCGGCTCGCGGCGCTCGCCGCGATCGCCGCCGCGGCGCTCCGCGCGTGGCGAAGGATCCGCGCGGTGCGGGCCGTGCAGCTCCATCGCGATGGCGCGATCGAGCTCGTGCTGCGCGACGGGCGCTCCGGCCAGGGACGCGTGCGTCCCGGCTCGTTCGTCGCGCCGTGGCTCGTCCTCGTGCGCTGGCGTCCCGAGGGCGCGCGCTTCGACCGCACCCTCGCGCTCCTGCCCGACATGGCCGGGCGCGAGGCCCTGCGGAAGGTGCGCGTGATCCTGCGCTGGGCTTAGGAGTATCTTTGCGGGCGCGGGGCGCGCGTCGGCCCGCAAACCGCTCCGATACCGCGATGGGAGATGAACATGACGAAGAACCTGCTGGTCCTGCTCGCCGCCTCGCTCCTCGCCGCCGCCTGCGCTGCCCTGCAGGGAGGCGCGGGCAAGGGACCGCCCTGCACCACCCACGTCTGCCAGGTGACCGTCAGGGTCGATGCGGCCTGCCGCATTTCCGTCGATCCGGTGGACCTTCCCGTCGACGCGAACAACAAGAACGCCGTGATCCAGTGGGATCTGACCGGCGGCGAGTTCGCGCAGGGCGGCATCGCGTTCAAGCAGGCGGTGGGCGACGAGTTCCACAGCTGGAGCCACAGCCCGAAGCGCATCACGGTGGTGGACCGGCACACCCGCACCGGCGTCATCTATCACTACGGCGTGCGGGTGATGCAGGGCGCCAGGGCGTGCCCGACGCTCGATCCCACGATCATGAACTAGGGAAGCGCTCCGCCGCGTCGCCGGCCGCAACCGAAGCGCGCTCCGGCGGGCAAAGCCAGGCGCGCGCTTCCTCGATCGCCCGCGCGTGGTCGAGCGTGCGGCCCTCGGCCGCGGCATCGGCGAACGCGGGCTCGCCGAGCGCCGCGCGCGCCTTCGCGACGAGCGGCATGAGGAAGGCCTCGTCGGCCGGGTCGCGGCGCAGGCCCGTTTCCTGGGCATGGCCTTCCGCCGCGCCGAAGAAGCGCGCGGCCTCGCGCCACTGACTTCCGGCCGCGGCGAGCCCGGCGCAGACCTCGAGGATGCTCTGCAGGAGGCTTCGCGAGCCGAGCGCCTCGGCGA
>DATIVM010000189.1:0-5171 GCA_035465975.1 Usitatibacter sp. | reverse complement strand
ACACAGCGTGGACACGTCGGGCTTGATGAACTGCATCGTGTCGTACATCGCCATGCCCGCCGACACGCTGCCGCCGGGCGAATTGATGTACAGGTGGATGTCCTTGTCCGGGTTCTCGCTCTCCAGGAACAGGAGCTGCGCGACGATCAGGTTCGCCAAGGCGTCGTTGATCGGCCCGACGAGGAAGATCACGCGCTCCTTCAGCAGGCGCGAGTAGATGTCGTAGGCGCGCTCGCCGCGCCCCGACTGCTCGATCACCATGGGAATGAGACCCAGGCCTTCCGGCTCGTCGCGATCGATTTCGTGCTTGATGAACATGTCTAGCCCTTCTTCGTGCCCATGAGCTCGGAGAACTCCGTGGGCTTTTCCTCGACCTTCATTTTCCCCATGGCCCATTCTACGACGTTGTCCTCCATCACGAGCGCCTCGACTTCGGCGAGGCGCGAAGGATCCGCGTAGTACCAACGGACCAGCTGCTCGGGCTGCTCGAAGCTCTCCGCGTGCTCCTCGATCGCCTTGCGCACCTGGTCGGGCTTCGCCCCGAGGTCGTGCTTCTTGACGAGGTCCGCCACGAGGAGTCCCACCTTGATGCGCCGCTCCGCGCGCTCGGCGAAGAGCTCGGCGGGCAGCGACTTGTCCTCGACCGTCATGCCGCGCTGCTTGAGGTCCTCGAGCGCCGAATGCCGCATGCGCTCGATCTCGTTCTCCAGGAGCGAGCGCGGCACGTCGAACTGCGCCGCGCCGTGCAGCGCCCCGATCACCTGCTCCTTCACCGAGGCCTTCACGCGCTTGGCCGCCTCCTTCTCCATGTTCTCGCGCACCTCGCGACGCAGGCGCTGGACGTCGCCGTCCTCCACGCCCAGCGATTTCGCGAACTCCGCGTCCACCGGCGGCAGCTTCGGCTCGGCGACCTGGTTCACGGTGACGGTGAAATCGGCGGTCTTGCCGCGCACCGACTCGTGGTAGTCCTGCGGGAAGGTGAGCGGGAACGTCTTCTGCTCGCCCGAGCGCATGCCGACGAGGGCCGCCTCGAAGTCGGGGAGCATGCGGTGCTCGCCGAGGACGACCGTGAAGTTCGACGCCTTGTTGCCCTCGAAGGGCTGCCCGGCGATGAGGCCCTCGAAATCGATGTTCACGAGGTCGCCCTCCTGCGCCGCGCGCGGCGTGTTCTCGTACTTCGCGCGCTGCTTGCGCAGGGTGTCGAGCGTCGCGTCGACGTCGCTCTCCTCGACCCTGGTCGCGGGACGCGTCACGGCCGCCCCCGAGATCTCGCCCATCACCACGTCGGGATAGACCTCGAAGATCGCGGTGTACTCGAGCGTCTGGTCCTCGCCCGAAGGCGATCCCGCGCGCTCCTGCTGCGAAGGCTGGAAGCGCGGGTAGCCGGCGACGCGGTACTTGTCCTTCACCGCCTCGGCGAACGTCTTCTGCACGGCGTCGGAGACGACTTCCTGGCGCACCTGGAAGCCGTACTGGCGCTCGACCATCTTGATCGGCACGTGCCCGGGCCGGAAGCCCTGCATGCGGACGGTGCGCGCCAGCCGCTTGAGGCGCGTCGCGATCTCGGCCTCGATCTGCGCGATGGGGACCGAGAGCGTGATGTTGCGCTCCAGCGTGCTGGATGTGTTCTGGACTGCTTGCTGCATCGAATTTTCCTTGTTGGAGTTTCCCTCGGGACTTTCGCGAGGGGGCGGACGGACGCGAGCCCGTGAGAGCGACCTGGTGCGAAAGGAGGGACTCGAACCCACATGCCTTTCGGCGCTGGAACCTAAATCCAGTGCGTCTACCAATTCCGCCACTTTCGCGGTCGTCGAATTATACCCGAAAAGGGCCTCCCCCGGCGCCGCGGCGGGACTCGTCGGAGACCGATATAATCCAGAAAATTCAAGCGCTTCCGCCCACCCTTTGCCCGTCGATCACTACGAGAACTTCCCGGTCGCTTCGTGGCTGCTGCCCGCCGCGATGAGGCCTGCGATCGAGGCGATCTACGGCTTCGCGCGCGGCGCCGACGACGTCGCCGACGAGGGCGATCGCCCGGACGCGGAGCGCCTCGCGCAGCTCGACCGCTACCTCGCCGCGCTCGACGCGATCGATGCGGGCCGCGAGCCGGAGCCCGCGTTCGCACGCATCGCGCGGGCGGTGCGCGAATACCGCCTGCCGACCGCCCTCCTGCGCGACCTCGTCGATGCGTTCCGGCAGGACGTCGTGAAGAAGCGCTACGCGACCTTCGACGAGCTGCTCGACTACTCGCGCCGCTCCGCGAATCCCGTCGGGCGCCTCGTGCTGCACGTGTTCTCGCTGGGCGACGCGCGCTTCGCCGCGCCCGCCTTCGCCGCGCAGTCCGATCGCATCTGCTCGGCGCTGCAGCTCGCCAACTTCTGGCAGGACGTCGCGATCGACTGGGCCAAGAGCCGCGTATACATCCCGCAGGAGGACCTCGAGCGATTCGGCGTCGCGGAATCGGCGATCGCGGGCGGCAAGGCCGACGCGAGCTGGGAGGGCCTCATGGCGTTCGAGTGCGCGCGCGCGAGGCGCATGATCCTCGAAGGCGCGCCGCTCGGCCGCGCGCTTCCCGGCCGCCTCGGGCTCGAGATCCGCGCGACGATCGAGGGCGGGCTCGCGATTCTCGATAGAATCGAGGCCGTGCGGGGAGATGTGTTCCGGCGGCGGCCCACGCTGCGGAACGCCGACTGGCTCCGGATCATCGCCCGCGCCTTATTCGGGCGCCGAAGCCCGGCCCTGGACGAAACGAAAGCGAGAACCCGGGCCTGACCGAATGAGCCCCGACGAGTATTGCCAGCAGAAGGCCGCGCAGAGCGGCTCGAGCTTCTACTACAGCTTCCTCTTCCTGCCGGCGGAGCGGCGGCGCGCCATCACCGCGCTCTACGCGTTCTGCCGCGAGGTCGACGACGTCGCCGACGATGTGCAAGACGCGGGCGTGGCGCGCGCGAAGCTCGCGTGGTGGCGCACGGAAGTCGCGAACCTCTTCGACGGCCATCCGCAGCACCCCGTCACGCGCGCGCTCGCGCCGTTCGTCGGGCCCTGCGGCCTCGACCCGGGGCGCATGAACGAGATCATCGACGGCATGGAGATGGACCTCACCCACCACCGCTACGCGGATTTCGAGGCGCTCAAGCTCTACTGCCATCGCGCGGCGGGCGTGGTCGGGCAGCTCTCGGCCTCCATCTTCGGCTACGCGAATCCGTCGACGCTCGAATACGCCGAGTCGCTCGGCATCGCCTTCCAGCTCACCAACATCATCCGCGACGTGGGCGAGGACGCGCGCCGCGACCGCGTGTACCTCCCCGCCGACGAGCTCGCGCGCTTCGGCCTCGACGCGCAGGACATCCTCGCGCGCCGCGCCGACGACCGGTTCCGCTCGCTCATGGCGTTCCAGGCCGACCGCGCGATCTCCTACTACGACCTCGCGACGAGCCGCCTCGCGCCCGAGGATCGGCGCAACCAGCGCGCGGGCCTCATCATGGCCGCGATCTACCGCGCGCTCCTCGACGAGATCCGCGGCGACCGTTTCCAGGTGCTCGACCGCCGCATCGCGCTCACTCCGATCCGCAAGCTCTGGATCGCGTGGAAGACGTGGGTGAGCGCATGACCGGCGACGCCTTTCCCGGCCCGGCGGCGATCGCGCGCCGCGTCGCCGTGGTGGGCGCGGGCTACGCCGGGCTCTCGGCCGCGGTCGCGCTCGCGCGCGCCGGCTGCGCGGTGAGCGTGTTCGAGGCGAACCGCGTGCCCGGCGGACGCGCGCGCCGCGTGCTCTACCGCGGATGGTCCCTCGACAACGGCCAGCACATCCTGCTCGGCGCCTACCGCGAGACGCTCGCGTTGATGCGCGAGGTCGGCGTCTCGCCCCGCGCGCTGCACCGCCGGCCGCTCACGCTCGAGGTGGCAGGTCGACTGTCGCTGCGCGCGCCGCGGCTGCCGGCCCCGCTCCACCTCGCCGCGGGGCTCGCGCTTGCGCGCGGGCTCTCGATGGCCGACCGGATCGCCGCGCTGCGCTTCTCGGCCGCGCTGCGCCGCGACGCCTTCGAGCCCGCGCCCGGAGCCACGGTCGCGCAGCTCCTCGCCGCGCAGCGGCAGACGAAGCCGCTCGCCGAGCTCCTGTGGGGGCCGCTCTGCATCGCCGCGCTCAACACGCCCGCGGATCGCGCCGACGCGCGGACCTTCGTCACGGTGCTGCGCCGCGCGCTCTTCGGGCGGCGCGAGGATTCGGACCTGCTGCTTCCCGCGCGCGACCTCTCGGCGCTCCTTCCCGAGGCCGCGGTGGAATGGCTCGGCGAGCGCGGCGCGGAGATCGCCATGGGCGCGCGCGTCGTCGCCGCGGCGGCGCGCGACGGCGGCTGGAGCCTCGTCGCGAACGGGCGCGAGCGCCGCTTCGACGCGGTGATCGTCGCGGTCGCGCCGCACCAGGCGCCCGCGCTCCTGGAGAACTGCGAGGCGCTCGCCCCGCTCGCCTCGCGCATCCAGGCGATCGAGCACGAGCCGATCGCGACGGTGTACCTGCAGTACGACGCGCCCGTGAAGCTGCCCTTCCCGATGACGGGCCTCGCGGGCGGGCACGTGCACTGGGTGTTCGACCGCGAGGCGCTGTGCGGCGCGCGCGGCATGCTCGCCGCGGTCATCTCCGCCTCGGGCCCGCACCTCTCGCTCGACAACGACGTGCTCGGCACGCGCGCCCACCGCGAGATCGCCGCGGCCTTCGGTCCCATCGCGCCGCCGGCATGGACCAAGGCGATCGTCGAGAAGCGCGCGACCTTCGCATGCGTGCCCGGCGCCTTCCGCCCGCCGCAGGTGACGCCCGCGCCGGGATTCTTCCTCGCCGGCGACTACACGCAGGGCGAGCTTCCCGCCACGCTCGAGGCCGCCGTCGCGAGCGGACGCCTCGCCGCGGAGGCCGCGCTTCGCTACCTCGCCAACCATGACCCCCGAAAGATTTCCTCGCGAGCGCTATGAGCCCGCCGCGGACCTGCTCGCCGGCCGCGTGATCCTCGTCACCGGCGCGGGCCAGGGCCTCGGTCGCGCCGTGGCGATCGCGTGCGCCGCGCACGGCGCGACCGTCGCGCTCCTCGGCCGCAAGCAGGAGAAGCTCGAGGCGACCTACGACGCGATCGCCGAGGGCGGGCATCCGGAGCCCGCCCTGGTGCCGCTCGACCTCG
>DATIVM010000188.1:0-1636 GCA_035465975.1 Usitatibacter sp. | reverse complement strand
CGGGCAACATCTGCCGCTCTCCGACGGCGGAGGGCGTGATGCGACGCCTCGCCGAGAGGCGCGGCCTCGCCGACCGCGTGCGCATCGCATCGGCCGGCACGCACGATTACCACATGGGCGAGGCGCCGGACCCGCGCGCCGTGCGCCACGCCTCGAAGCGCGGCTACGACCTCTCGCCGCTGCGGGCCTCGCAGGTGGGCCCGGGCGATTTCCAGGAGCACGACTACATCCTCGCGATGGACCGCGGGCACCTGCGGATCCTGCGCGCGATCGCGCCGTCCGGCGCCCGCGCGCGCCTCGGCCTCTTCCTCGACGCGAGCGCGCGCTGGAAGGGCGAGGACGTGCCCGATCCCTACTACGGCGGCGTCGAGGGCTTCGAGCAGGTGCTCGACATGGTGGAGGAAGCCGCCGAGCGCTGGCTCGACCGCATCGAGGTGGAGCTCGATCCCGCCCGATTCCGGCTGCAGCGCCCCCGATAGCGCCACCCCGGAACGGCTCGCGCCGGTGCCGCATGCGCCGCCCGGCCGTTCGGCGTTATGATCTCGGCGACCGCGGGCCGGCGGGGAGGGCGCGCGGGATTCCAACTATAAGGACGTCGCCATGGAGCGGGGCTTCCTGCGCGTCGTGCGATCGATCGCGGCCCTCGCGGGCGCCTTGCTCCTGTGCGCCGCCCCGCGCGCCCAGGCGGCAGAGCAGCTTCCGCCGCCGCTCTTCAAGTACCCGGTCACCTTCGAGGCGGGGTACGTCCACGACGACAACGCCAACCGCGGGCGCGATTCCGAGCTGCAGCTCGCCGACGACGTCTACAGCCTCACCTTCAGCCAGCCGCGCGAGTGGCGGCTCCAGAAGCAAGTGCGGCTGGAAGTGACCGGCATCGTCGCGGGGGACAAGTTCGGCCGCTACGCGGGGCTCGACCGCTTCTCGGTCGGCGTGCACGCGCTCCTGCAATATCGCGGCTCGGGCGCGTTCGACGCGACGACGTGGTCGCTAGCCGCGCGCGCGGCCTACGACGAGTACGGCTCGCACCTGCGAAGCGGCGCGCGCTATTTCCTCGGCGTGAACGCGCAGCATGCGTTCACGGACCGCATCGAGCTCTTCGCCGAGGCGGGGCGCAACGAGCGCTACGGGCACAGCGACGTCTTCAACCTGCGCGACGACTCGGGCCTCGCGGCGCTCGTCTATACGCTCGACGGCCGCAACCTCTTCTACCTCACCGGGCAGTACCGCCGGGGCGATGCGGTCTCGACCGGCGGGCCCTCGCTCGTGAACGCCGACATCGCCGAGGTGCTGGTGCCGGACGACGCCTTCGGCCAGCCGCTCATCGCCTATCGCTTCCGCGCGCGCACGACCCTCTGGACGCTCGGGTGGAACCATTCGCTCGGGCCCCGGGACGGGATCGACCTCTCGTGGCGGCGCATCGAGACCGTGCCGCTCACCCGCCCGCAGATCGACTTCCGCGGGGACCTGCGGTATACCGCGGACCAATACGCGATCGTCTACCTGAGGCGCTTCTAGATGCCGCGCACGCGAAACATCGTCACCGTCGCCGCGGCGCTCGCGGCGCTCGCCGTCGCCGGCTGCGGCGGCGGGGGAAGCTCGACCGACGTGCGGCCCGGCGAGACGCCCGCCGTGGACG
>DATIVM010000187.1:0-2848 GCA_035465975.1 Usitatibacter sp. | reverse complement strand
ACCGCCTGGGCGATCGCTGGACGCTCGAGCGCGTCGCGCAGCGCCGCGCGCCGCGCCTGCGGTCGACGGTCGCGCGCGGCCGCGTGCGGCTCGCGTGGTGCGGCCGCGACGCGCGCGCCCTGGAACGAATCCTCGAGGAGGTGAGCCATGCATGACCTTCCCCTGCATCCCGCGGCGGCCGCGCCCGCGCGAGCGCGCGCGGCGGCGCGCGCCGCGTCCTTCGACCTCGCGATGCCCACCGACCGGCGCCGCGCGCTCGCGCTCTCGTGGCTCGTGCTCGGGCTCGCGGCGCTCGCGGGCTCCGGCATCTTCTCGCTGCTCCTCGTCGTGTCGCGCACGCCGGGCCTGAACGGCCTCATCCGCGTCGCCGACTTCTTCCGCGTGACGCTGGTGGTGCACGTGGACCTGTCGGTGCTGGTGTGGTTCCTCGCGTTCGCCGCGATGCTGTGGAGCATCGCGGGCGGCTCGCGCGCCATCGGCGTGGGCATCGCCGGCATCGCGATCGCCGCGCTCGGCGCGGCCGTCATGGCCGCGGCGCCGTTCCTGCAGGCGGCCGCGCCCGTGATGTCCAACTACGTGCCGGTGCTCGACGGCTCCGTGTTCCTCACCGGGCTCGCGCTCTTCGCGGCGGGCGTGCTGGTCGCGTGCGCGCGCGGCATGGCGGTGTATCGATCGGCGGGCGCGACCCTTTCCGGCGACGGGGCGCTGCGGCTCGGGCTCAACGCCTCGCTGGTCGCCGCGGGAATGGCGGCGTTCGCGCTGGCGGCGTCCTTCGCCCAGGTCGACCGGGGCCTCGCCGCGGCGACCTACTACGAGCTGCTCTTCTGGGGCGCGGGGCACGTGCTGCAGTTCGCCTACACGCTGCTCATGCTCGTCGCGTGGATCTGGCTCGCCGCGGCGATCGGCGCGCGGCTTCCGCTCAGCCCGCGCGTGGTCGCGCTGCTCTTCGGGGTGGCGCTCGCCTCGATCTACGTGACGCCGTACATCTACCTCGCGCACCCGGTGGCCTCGCTGGAGCACGCCAAGCTGCAGACCTGGCTCATGCGCTTCGGCGGGGCGGTGGCGGTGCCGCCGATCGCGATCGCGGTCGCGTGGGGCGTGGCGCGCACGCGGCACCTGCCGCCCGCGGAGCGGGCGCTGCGCGCGTGCCTGCTCGCCTCGCTCGCCCTCTTCTCCGCGGGCGGGATCATCGGCTTCACCATCTCCGGCTCCAACGTGCGCATTCCCGCGCACTACCACGGCTGCATCGTGGGCGTCACGCTCGCGATGATGGGCGCGACTTACCTGCTGCTGCCGCGCTTCGGCTACCGCGCGCCCGCCTCGCGTCTCGCGGCGTGGCAGCCGTGGATCTACGGCGGCGGCCAGCTCCTGCACATCGTGGGCCTGGTGATCTCCGGCGGCTACGGCGTGCAGCGCAAGGTCGCGGGCGCCGAGCAGGTGCTGCGCTCGACGCCGGAAGTGGTCGGCATGGGCATCATGGGCCTCGGCGGCCTGATCGCGATCGTGGGCGGGTTGCTCTTCCTCGTCATCGTCGCCCGCTCGGTGTGGATGCGGCGCTGAACGACCGGCGCCTCGCGCGCGTCGCCGCGGCGGGGGTCGCCTTCACCGTCGTCGTGGTCGCCGCGAGCGCGCTGCTGCGGCTCGGCACCACGCTCGACGCCGGGGGCAACGCCGCCTCCACGCTCGCCCCGGCCCTGGAATCGGTCGCGCGCATCGCGCACCGGGTGTCCGCGTCGGCGGTCGGGCTGCTCGCGATCGCCGCGATCGTGCTCGCGCTGCGCGACCGGCCGGTGCCGTGCGGCCGGCGCGCGGGCCTCGTTGCGATCGTCGTATTCACCGCGGTCCTCGCGGCGATCGGGCGCTACACGCCGGGCTACCGTTTCACGGGAGTGACGGTCGCGAACGCCGTGCTCGGCGTGGCGCTCGCGGCGGCCTTCGCGTGGCTGCGCCTGCAGTCGGCCGATCGCGGCGCGCGCCTTCCGCGCGCGCGGCTCCTCGTGCTCGCCGCGGTGCTCGCGGAGATCGCGCTCGGCACCGCGGCGAGCGCGGCGGCGATGCACGGGCGCCTCGCGTTCGAGCCGTTGCACGTGGCGCTCGGCCCGGCGGTCGCGGCGCTGGCCGCGTGGGCGGCGCTCGGCCAGCGCGGCGGGATCGCGGCGCTCGCGATCGCGCAGATGGCGCTCGGGATCGCGCTCGCCGCCATGGGGGCTTCGCGCGCGCTACCCGGCCAGTGGCTGCACGCGATGCTCGCGTGCGCGCTCGTTCTCGCGCTCGCGGGGGCTCGGTCGAGGAATCGCACGCGGCCGCAGGCGGCCGGCGAGATGCGGAAAATCCGGGAAAGCGGGGCCTAGGCGGGCGCCTGCTCGCGCGAGTCGCGCAGCATCGCGTCGGAGAGGATCTCCACGCCGCCGCGCGAAAGGCGGATCCAGCCGCGCGACTGGAAGTCGGAGAGGATGCGGCTCACGGTTTCCATGGTGAGCCCGAGGTGCTCGCCGATCTCCTGGCGGCGCATCGGCAGGCGGAAGGCGCTGCGCGAATAGCCGCGCTCGCCCCAGCGCCGCGAGAGGTCGAGCAGGAAGCGCGAGACGCGCTCCGAGGCCGCGTGCCGCGTGAGGAGCGAGGCGTGGTCCTGGGAGCGGGCGAGCTCGCCGCCGATGAGCTTCCTCAGCTGCGCGCCGAGGCTGGGGATGCCTTCGGCGAGGATCTCGGCGCGGTAGCGCGGGATCTCGCACACCTGGCAATCCTCGAGCGCCACCGCCTCCGTGGGGTGGACGCCCGTGCCGAACGCGTCGAGCCCCGCCGCGTCGCCGGGCAGCAGGAAACGCACGATGAAGCGCCCGCCGTCGGG
>DATIVM010000186.1:0-4158 GCA_035465975.1 Usitatibacter sp. | reverse complement strand
TCGGCACCGAGGCGCGCCGCAGCGGCGAGGTCGATCCGGGCAAGGTGCTGGACGCGCTGCTCCTCGACGCGCACGATCGGCCGCTGGACCTCGTCCACGGGGCGCTCGCGCTCCTCAACCGTCATTTCTAGGAACGCCATGGAACGCTTCCGCCGCCTCGCCCCGCTCGCGCTGGGGTGCCTCCTCGCCGCGTGCGCCGCGACGCCGCGCGAGCCGCCGCCCCGGCCCTTCGCGGGAACGCGCTGGGAGCTGATGCTCGAGCTTCCGTCCGCCGTTCGGCCCTGGGTGCGCTTCGGCGACGGCCGCATGGAGGGCTTCGGCGGATGCAACCGGATCGGGGCGCGCTATGTCCAAGACTCCGTCGGCGCCCGGGCGATCGCGATCGGGCGCATCGGGAAAGGCATGCACGCGTGCGACCGTTCCGCCCGCGATGCCGAGGACCGCTTCCTCGAGGTGCTCCAGTCGGTGTCGAGCTACTCGATCGCGGGCGACGCGATGAGCATGACCGGATCGGCCGGGACGGTGCGCTTTCGCGCCGCCGGCGAGGAGACGAAGCGGTGAGGATGGCGAAAATGCTGGGCTGGATGTGCGTGCTGGCGCTCTCCGCATGCGCGGAGACGCCGTCGGCGTCGTCCGCCTCCCCGGTGCCCATGACGGGCATCGCGGGCACGCGCTGGGTCGGCGTGGTGGGCGAGGGCGCGGACCACCGCACGCTTCCCCGCCTCGAGTTCGTGCGCGAAGGCCGGCTTTCGGGCTACACGGGCTGCAACATGCTCTCGGGCGCGTGGAAGATGGAAGGCGACGAGGTGCGCCTCGGCCCGCTCGTCACGACGAAGCGGATGTGTCTCGGGCCCGAGGGCGAGATCGAGAAACGCTTCCTCGCGGCGCTGGGAGACGGCGGACGCGGCCGCCGCGAGGGCGACCGCCTCGTCTTCACCGGGCCGAAGGGCGCGCGTTTCGAGTTCGAGCAGGCGGCGGCGACCTGACCGCCGCTTCGCCCCGCAGGCGCTCCCACGCCGCGTCGGGCGTCTGGCGCACCTTGGCGTAGCCCTTCCACGGATCGGATTTCAGTCGCGCGAGCCGCTCGTGGACGTTGCGCACGTTCCACTGGTCGGCGCGCTCGAGGGATTCGAGCTCGCTCCACCTCACCGGAACCGAGACGCCCAGGCCGGGACGCGCACGCGCCGAGAACGCGGCGACGGTCGTCGCGCCGGTGCCGTTGCGCAGGTAGTCGACGAAGATGCGTCCGACGCGGTTCCGCGCGCCGGCCTTCGAGACGAAGAGCTGCGGGACCGTGCGCGCGAGGTGCTGCACGATCGCCTGCGTGAGCTCCTTCACCTCGTCGTAGCCCCACGGCGCGCCCGGTGTGAGCGGCACCACGACGTGCAATCCCTTGCCGCCGCTCGTCTTGAGGAAGCTCTCGAGGCCCAGGAGGTCGAGCATTTTCTTCACCAGCGCGGTGCCTTCGAGGAGCTCGCTCCAGTGCACGCCTTCGCCGGGGTCCATGTCGAGGAGGAACCGGTCGGGCCTGTCGATGAGCTTCGTGGTGGAGTTCCAGGTGTGGAACTCGATCACGTTCATCTGCGCGGCGCCCACCAGCGTCTCGGCGCTCGCGATCTCGAGCATCGCCGGGTGCCCGGGCCAGTACTCGCGCGGCAGCTGGATGATGCCCGGGATCCGGATCTTCTCGCCGTGCTTCTGGAAGAAGAGCTCGCCGCCGATGCCGTAGGGCGCGCGCACCAGCGCGATCGGGCGGCCCTGGAGGTGCGGGATCATCTGCGGCGCGATGCGCTCGTAGTAGCGCACGAGCTCGAGCTTGGTGACGCCGCTCGTCGCATCCACGACGCGCTCCGGGTGCGTCACCGGGATCCCCATCACCTCCTCGGCGGGGCGGCGGGCGCTGGGCGAGCGCGGCTTCGCGGCCGCCTCGCGCGGGGCCGAAGGGACGCGGGCCGGCTCCTCGCGCACGATCGCTTCCGGGTCCTTGTCGCCGCGCAGTCCCCGGAACGTCGGGTGCCGGATGCGGCCCTCGCCGGTCCACTCGGTGAACGCCACCTCGCACACGAGCCGCGGCTTCACCCAATGGCCCTTCACGCCGCGCGGCGCCGGGTGGAACGGCGGCTTCGCGGTCTCGAGCGCGACGAGCTTCGCCTTCAGCTCGCGCAGCTGCGCCTCGTCGAAGCCGGTGCCCACGTTTCCCGCGTAGCGCAGGTGTCCCTCGCGGTCGTTCACGCCGAGGAGGAGCGAGCCGAAGCCCGCGCGGCTTCCCCGCGGATCGGTGTAGCCGCAGATCACGAACTCCTGGCGGCGCGTGCACTTGAGCTTGATCCACGAGACCGAGCGCGTGGAGGCATATCCGGCCTCGGCGCGCTTGCCGACCAGCCCCTCGAGGCCGCTGCGGCACGCGCCTTCGAGGAGCTCGCGCGCGTCGCCTTCGAAGGACGGGCTGAAGCGCACGCGCTCCGAAGGGCGCGCGGAGAGCACCTCCTCGAGCAGCGCCCGGCGCCCGACGAGCGGGACGCGCCGCAGGTCGTAGCCGCCGTAGTAGGGCAGGTCGAACACGTAGTACGCGATGCCCGCGCGCGAGGAGGTGTCGAACGCCTGCTGCAGCCGCTGGAAATCGGGCAGGCCCTTCTCGTCCAGCACCACGATCTCCCCGTCGAGCCAGGCGGACCCGAGGCCCAGCGAGCGGATCTCGTCCCGCAAGACCTTCAGGCGCGCGCTCCAGTCGTTGCCGTTGCGCGTGAAGAGCCGCACGTCGTCGCCGTCGATGCGCGTGACGATGCGGTAGCCGTCGAACTTGAGCTCGTAGATCCAGCCGCGCCCCGCGGGCGGCTCGTCGACGAGGGTGGCGAGCTGCGGGAAGAGCGTGAGGGGGAGCGCGGCTTGCGCGGCGCCGGGCGGCACCTGCGCATCGGCCTTCTTCGCCGCCTTCTTCCTCTTCGTGGCCCTCGCCGCGGCCTTTTTCGACGACGGCTTCCTCGCCGCGGCCTTCTTCGCACGGGCCTTCGGCGCGTGCTTCGGCGGCGGCGCGTTCACGCTGCCGGGCAGCGCCTCGGTGATGTCGTAATCGGAGGCGGGCCGCGCTTCCTCGTCGTTCTCCTTGATGAGCAGCCACGGCTCCTGGCGCTCGTCCTCGTGGCCGTGCATGCGCACCAGCGTCCAGCGGCCGTGGAGCTTCTCGCCGTGCAGCTCGAATTTGAGCTTGCCGGCGCGGTAGCCCTCGCGCGGATCGCCGAGCGGCACCCATTCGCCGCGGTCCCACACGATCACCTTGCCCGCCCCGTACTGCCCGGGCGGGATCACGCCCTCGAAGCTCGCGTAGGAGAGCGGGTGGTCCTCGACGTGCACCGCCATGCGCCGCACGTGGGGATCGAGGCTCGGCCCCTTGGGCACCGCCCAGCTCTTGAGCGTGCCGTCGAGCTCGAGGCGGAAGTCGTAGTGCAGGCGCCGCGCCGCGTGCTTCTGGATCACGAACGAAAGCGCCTCGCCCGCGCGCGCGACCTCGCCCTTCGGCTCGGGCGTGGCCGCGAAGTCGCGCTTCTTCCAGTAGCGGGAAAGCGAGGAGCGCATGCCTTCTAGACTGTCCCCGCCCCCGGATGTTCCGACCCGCCGAAATGGGGACAGACCCCTTTTCCCGCCTGGAGGAAAAAGGGGTCTGTCCCCTCAGATCTCGATGTGCGTCCCGAGCTCCACGACGCGGTTCGCCGGGATGTTGAAGAAGTCGGTGGCGCGGGTGGCGTTGCGCGACATCCACGCGAACAGGTGGTCGCGCCAGAGCGCCATGCCGGGCGTGTCGCTGGTCGGGATCACGGTCTCGCGCGACAGGAAGAACGACGTGTCCATCACGTCGAACGTGAACCCGTAGCGCAGGCGGCAGGCCGCGAGGATCTCGTCGATGTTCGGCTGCTCCTTGAACCCGTACCACGCTTCCAGCTTGTAGAACCCGTTCACGAGGCGCTCGAACTGCACGCGGTCGTCGGGAGGCACGAACGGCACGTCGTGCGGCACGACGGTGAGGAAGATCGTCTTCTCGTGCAGCACCTTGTTGTGCTTGAGGTTGTGCAGCAGCGCGTGCGGTACCTGGTCCGGGTTGCTGGTCATGAAGATCGCCGTCCCCGTGACCTTCTGCGGCGGGTGCGCATCGAGGCTCTCGAG
>DATIVM010000185.1:0-5947 GCA_035465975.1 Usitatibacter sp. | reverse complement strand
CCGGGATAGAAAGCGTATTCCTTCGTCATGTCAGCACCGGAGAGTGATGCGGGCCAGAACCTTTGGTTGAATCGGCGGGAATCGGCGCGTTCAAAGTCTTTCGTCCGCGTCACGCGACCGGTTTCCCGCGCCGGGCGTCCTCGAGCTCGTAGGCCTTGGCGATCATGCGCTGGATGCCGGCCTGGTCGCGGCACGCATGGCCCGTCACGAGCTCGACCGGGTTCAGGCGCTTCGCGCGCAGCAGGCGCAGCGCCGTGTTCCTCATGCTCCAGCCCTTCTTCAGGCCCGCGACGAAGCCGTCCTTGAAGTAGAGACCCAGCGTGAGGCGCATTTCATTCACGCGGCCGGTGCGCGTGGAGTTTCGCCAGAACTGGAGCGAGAAGTCCCGCGTCGGCTGCACCCGGGGGGCGAGCCCCTGGCGGTGCGCGTAGGTCGCGAGCCCGTGCATGATGTGCGTGATCGGCAGCTTCCGCGGGCAGCGCACGATGCAGTTGTAGCAGGAGGTGCACATCCACATCGCGTCGGAGCGCAGCACCTCCTCGCGCTTGCCGGCGCGGATCATCATGAAGATCTTCTGCGGCGAGTGCTCCCAGTGCGGCCCGAGCGGGCAGGATCCGGCGCAGACGCCGCACTGCATGCACATGCGCACCCAGTCGCCGCGCTCGACGCGCTCCTCGACCTCGCGCAGGAAATCGTTGCCGTACGCGGCCGGCGCGGGGACGGCGCTCATGCGAAGCCCTTGAGCGGCGACATGCCGATCCGCGCGATCGTCGCCGCGTACTCGTCGATCAGGCGCGCGACGCGGTCCGAGTCGGTGATCGCCACCTCGTGCGTGACGACCCGCTCGGGCTCGAGGCCGAGCTGCTTCAGCGTGTCGTCGATCTTGCCCATGCGGTAGGTGGCGAGCTCCGAGCCCTTGACGAAGTGGCACTGGTAGTTGTCGCCGTGCTTGCAGCCCATCATCATCACGCCGTCGTAGCCGGAGTTGAGCGCGTCGGTGATCCAGATGGTGTTCACGGAGCCCAGGCAGCGCACCGGGATCGCGCGCACGAAGGCCGAGTAGGTGGCGCGCTGGATGCCGGCCATGTCGAGCGCGGGATAGGCGTCGTTCTCGCAGGCGAGGAGGAGGATCCTCGGCTTCTCCGAGAACTCGTCGGGCATGTCCACCGCCTTGATCTGCGCGCCGACCGTGTCGACCGAATAGTTCTCGAAGGAGATCACGCGCACCGGGCAGGCGCCCATGCAGGTGCCGCAGCGCCGGCAGCGGGTCTCGTTGAACACCGGGAAGCGCTTCTCGTCCTCGTCGATCGCGCCGAAGGGGCACTCGACCGTGCAGCGCTTGCACTGCGTGCAGCCCTCGAGCCGCACGCGCGGATACGAGAGGTCGCCCGAGCGCGGATGGGCCGCGCGTCCCTGCGCCGCGTTCTCGATCGCCTGGATCGCCTTGAGCGCCGCGCCGGTCGTGTCCTCGGCGGCCTGCGCCATGTCCATGGGACGGCGCACGGGACCGGCCGCGTAGATGCCGGTGCGCCGCGTCTCGTAGGGGAAGCAGATGAAGTGCGAGTCGGTGAAGCCGTGCGCGAGCTGCGGCAGATCGCGGCCCTGCCGGTAGGCGAGGTTCAGCACCGAGACCTGCGCCTGCTTCTGCGGCGCGTCCTCGGGCAGGTCCACGTCCACGCCCGAGCGCGGCACCTGGCCCGTGGCGAGCACCACGAGATCCGCGGCGAGCGCGACGTCCTCGTCGAGGATCAGGTCGCGGAAGCGCACCGAGAGCGCCGCGCCCTGGGCTTCCACGGCGCCCACCTTCGCCTTCGTGAAGGTCACCTCCCGATCCTGCGCCGCGCGGTAGAAATCCTCGCCCATGCCGGGAACGCGCAGGTCGTCGTAGAGGACCACCGCGTCGATCGCGGCATCGGCTTCCTTGAGGTAGAGCGCCTGCTTGATGCTCGTCGCGCAGCAGTGCCCCGAGCAGTAGGGCAGATGCTTGCCTGTCGTATCGCGCTGGCCCGCGCACTGCACGAACGCCACGCGGCGCACGGGCGCGCCATCCGAGGGCCGCAAGAGCGGCCGGCCTTTCGCGAGGCTCTCCCGCGCGAGCGCCTCGAAGCCCGCCGCGTCGACCACGTCCGGGAGCTTTCCGCCGCCGAGCTCCGGCAGTTTCGCGATGTCGTACGGCTCGAAGCCCGTGGCCTGCACGATGGCGCCGGCCTCGATCTCCTCGGTCGCGCCGCCGTCGACGGCGAGCTTCACCTTGAAGCGCCCGGGCGCGCCGCGCGTCTCCGCGACGGTCGACGAAAGATGGACGCGGATCGCCGGATGGCGCGTCACCCGCTCCGCGAGATCCGCGATGCCGGTCTCCGCCGGCGCGTCGTAGGGCGCGCGCGCCGGAACCCGCTTCCACAGGCGCGCCGCCATGCCGCCGAGCGCCGCGCCCTTCTCCACGAGCGCCACTTCGTAGCCTGCTTCGGCCGCCTCGATCGCCGCCGTGAGCCCGGAGAGCCCGCCGCCCACGACCAGCAGGCGCCGGCAGAGCGCCGCCTGGGGATTGCCCTGCGGAAGCTGGATCTTCTTCACCTCCGCGCAGGCCATGCGCACGTAGTCCGCCGCCATCTCCTGGGTGGTCTCGCGCGCTTCCTCGGTATCGGGACGGGCCCAGATCACGCCCTCGCGCAGGTTGGCGCGCGACATCGGGGTGGACGGGAAATCGAACGCCTCGGCCTTCGCGCGCCGCGAGCAGCCGGCGATGGCGACGTGCGTCACGCCCTCCGCCTCGATGTCGCTGCGGATCTGCGCGATCCCGGCCGTCGAGCAGAGGAACTCGTGCGTGCGCACGAGCGCCATCTTTCCTTCCTTCTGCGCGACGGCCGCGAGGCGTCCCATGTCGAGCCGCTCCGCGAGGCCGCAGCCGCCGCAGAGGTACGCCGCGAACTTGTTGTCGGCCATCAGTCCCCCGTCGCCGGTTCGGCCGCGCGCGCGGGCTCGGCCGCCGCCGAGCGGTGCACGATGCGGATCGCGCGCAGCGCCGCCGCGGTCGCGCTCTGCGCGGAGCGGTTCACGTCGAGCGGCGCGGAGGCGCACCCCGCCGCGAGCTGGCCGCCGTCGAGCGAGCCCTCGAGGAAGCCGCTCGAATCGGTCACGACGCCCGGCGGAAGCTTCATGCCGCGGGTCTCCGGCTCCATGCCGATCGCCAGCACCACGAGGTCGTGGCGCTCGGCGTAGCGGTGGTAGCCCTCCGTGTCCACGCCGTGCAGGACGAGGTCGCGCGTGGCGCCGTCCTCCGCGATGCGGGCGACCTTCGATTTCACGAACTTCACCTGCGGATCCTCGCGCACCGCGCGGTAGAAATCCTCGAAGCGGTCGATGGCGCGGATGTCGATGTAGTAGATGGTCGAGCGCGCGCCTTCGCCGCCCGCCTCGCGCACGTAGCGCGTCTGCTTGAGCGAGGCCATGCAGCAGATCCGCGAGCAGTGGCGCAGGTGGTTCTCGTCGCGCGAGCCCGCGCACTGGATGAACGCGATGCTCGACGCGGGCTTGCCGTCCGAGGGCCGCAGGAGCTTGCCGCCGGTCGGGCCGTGGGGATCGGCGAGGCGCTCGAACTCGACGCTCGTGAGGACGTTCGCGAAGCGCCCGTAGCCGTAGGGCTGGATCTTCGCGGCGTCGTAGGGCCGCCAGCCGGTCGCCCAGATCACCGCGCCCGCGCGGACCGCGACCGTCGATTCGCGCTGGTCGAGCTCGATCGCGCCGTAGCGGCAGGCGGCACGCGCCTTCTCCGCGTCCGGCGTGCCGATGATGCTCGGGTCGAGCACGTAGCGCCGCGGGTGCGCCATCGCATGGGGCAGGTAGGCGGCGCGCGTCTTGCCGAGGCCGTATTCGAAGGGATCCGGGATCTCGGCGCTCACGGCCGCCGCGCATTCGCCGCACGCCGTGCAGCTCTCGTTCACGTAACGCGGCGCGATTCGCACCGTGGCCGTGTAGCCCCCCGGGCGTCCCTCGAGCGCCACCACTTCGGCCATGGTGATCACGCGCACGTTGCGGTTGCCGCGCAGGCGCCGCAGGTTGATCTCGAGGCCGCAGGTGGGGTGGCAGAGCTTCGGGAAATAGCGATGGAGCAGGGCGGTTCGCCCGCCCAGGGTCGGGGCGCGCTCCACGAGGACCACCTTCCGCCCGCACTCCGCCGCTTCGAGCGCCGCCGTCATGCCGCCGATACCGCCGCCCACCACCAGGATCGTCGGATCGGTGGCGATCGCCGTTGCCATCAGGCCTCCATCGCGCGGCTCGCGGGCCCCACGGGCGCGCCTCGCGCATTCGAGCATTCGTTATCGCCCCCGCGCGCGGGAGGGTCAATCACTCCGTTGGGACGGGAGATAGCCCATCGGAGTGATGGACTGCCCGCCGGTCGCGGAAGGAGGCGCGCCTCCTCGGCTCTCGCTATCGCAACGCCACCGATTCCGGATCCTCCGCGGCGGCGCGCGCGCGCGGGAAGCCGCCCGCGGCGAGCTCGAGCGCGACGCGCTGCCAATGCTCGCGTCCCGCGGCCACCGCCTCCTGCAACGCTCGCGGGCCCGCGCCGCGCGACCAGGCCGCGTGCGCCTCGGCGAGGCGCGGGAAGAGCACGCGGCGCGGGCCTTCGAAGGTCGCGAACCAGAAATGCAGCCCGGCGGCGCCTTCCGAAGCGAGCAGGCGCGGCAGCGCGACGAGGCAATCGGCGAGGAGGTCGCGCACCGCCCGCAGCAGGATCTCCGTGCGGCGGTCGTCGGTCGCGGCCATGAGCGTTTCCCAGGGGGCGCCGAGCAGCGCGCCGGCCGCGTGCTCGCCCAGCTCGTGCAGGATCAGCGTCTCGCGCTGCTCCTCGGCCATGCGCCGCAACGCGTCCTCACGCTGGCGTGAGAAGCCGTACGCCTCGAGCACGGCGCGCATCGGGCCGCCGCCCTGCGCTTCCCACGTCTCGGCCTTGAGCCACAGCCAGCGCTCGAAGGCGTCGCGCCGCACGACGACCGTGGACGATTGCAGCGCCGCCGGGGCCGCGTCGATGTCGCGCGCGTATTCGCGCCCCACGTGCAGCACGCGCGCGCCGTCGCGCACCTCGCTCGCTTCGAGCTCGCCGAGGAAGAAATGCGGCTTGCCGAAGCGGCCGCGCGCCGCGCCGTAGGCGAGCCCCTCGGACGCGAGCCGCTCGTTCACGGCCTCCACGTCGAAGGGATCGAGCGCCTCGCCGCCGATCGGCAGCGCGTGCCACGCATCGCCGTCGACCGCTTCCCAGAGAGTCTCGCGCTCGCCGATCCACGCCAGCACGTCGGCGCGCCGGGGTGCCTCCCCCGGGGGCAGCCCGCGCTCCCAGCGATAGAGCTCGCGCATCGCGAGCAGGTAGTTGCAGAGCGTGAGGCTCTGCGCGTGGCGCGCATCCGAGATGTGGCAGTTGGCGCGGACCGTGGCGACCAGCGCCTCGTCGGGCTTCACGGTCCGTAGCGCCGCGCCTCGCGCCGGCGGCCCGGGCGCGACTTCTGGATCACCACGCCGCGGACCGCGGAGAGATCGGAAAGCTCGACGGCCGGATAGCGCGGGTCGAGCGCGTGCAGCTGCCAGCCGCCCTCCGAGCGCACCAGCCGACGGAAGATCCATTCGCCGTTCGCCTGCGCCACGACGTACGCGCCGTCCGTCGCGAGGCCCTCGGGCTCCACGACGATGACGTCGCCTTCGTCGAACTCGGGGGCCATGGAATCGCCGAGCACGAGCAGCGCGAAGGGCTCCGCGCCGCCGCACGCATCCACCTCGTCGCCCGCCGCCGGGGCGATGGGAATCACGCGCCGCGCAACGGGGGCTCCCGTGCTCATTGCGCGAAGCGCCTCCAGGCGCCCACGGTGCCGGCGATGCGCTCGCGGAAGCGCGCGCGCAGCAGCAGGCGCGGGCTCGCGGCGCAGTCCTCGAAGGCGCTGCGCTCGTGGAGCAC
>DATIVM010000184.1:0-5331 GCA_035465975.1 Usitatibacter sp. | reverse complement strand
GCTTCAGAAACGAGAACGGCGGCCCGGGGGCCGCCGTCGGCCTGGGTGGGGCTGCGGGCTACGCGCGAGCGCCCGAAAGCGCCTTGATGCGCGCGGCGAGGCGGCTCTTGTGTCGCGCCGCCTTGTTCTTGTGGATCACGCCCTTGCGGGCGAGGGCGTCGATGGTCGCCTGCTCCGCCTTGTAGGCTTCCTGGGCGGCCTTGGCGTCGCCCGTGTCGATCGCGGTATGGATCTTCTTGATCGCGGTGCGGATCTCGGAGCGCATGCTCACGTTGTGCGAGCGCTGCTTGAGCGACTTGCGAGCCCGCTTGGCGGCCTGCTTGGTATTGGCCATGTCTGGGATTTCCCGGTCGAAGTTCGAAAAACGAAGCCTGTTATCATACACCGCTTGTCCATACGAAACAAAGCCCTAGATTGAATCTCCTCAGGGCCGCCGCTTCCGTGAGCGGCATGACGCTGCTGTCGCGGATCCTGGGGCTCGTGCGCGAGAGTCTCTTCGCCAGCATCTTCGCCGCCAGCCCCGCGTTCGACGCGTTCGTGGTGGCCTTCCGGATCCCCAACCTGCTGCGGCGGCTCTTCGCCGAGGGCGCGTTCTCGCAGGCGTTCGTGCCCGTGATCGGCGAGTACCGCGGCCGCAACGGCGACGAGGCGACGCGCGTGCTCGCGGGGAAGGTCCTCGCGGCGCTCGCGGCGGGCCTCTTCGTCGTGACGGCGATCGGGATGATCGCCGCACCGGCCGTGGTGTACCTGAGCGCCTCGGGATTCGCCGCGAATCCGGACAAGTTCGCGCTCACCGCGACGATGGTGCGCATCTGCTTCCCGTACATTCTCTTCATCTCGCTCGTCTCCTTCGCCTCCGGCGTGCTCAACACGTACGGGGCGTTCAAGACGCCGGCGTTCACGCCGGTCCTGCTGAACCTCTGCCTCATCGGGTTCGCGATCCTCCTGGCGCCGCGAATGGAGCAGCCGGTCCTCGCGCTCGCATGGGCCGTCTTCTTCGGCGGGCTGGTGCAACTGCTGTTCCAGGTCCCCTTCCTTGCCAGGATCCGCATGCTGCCCCGCCCGCGGTGGGACCCGAAGGACGCGGGCGTGCGCCGGATCCTGCGGCTCATGGCGCCCGCCGCGCTCGGCGTCTCCGTCGCGCAGGTGAGCCTGCTCATCAACACGCAGATCGCCTCCTGGCTGGGCGACGGCCCGGTGTCGTGGATCTACTATGCGGACCGGCTCATGGAGTTCCCCTCCGCGCTCCTCGGCGTGGCGCTCGGCACGGTGCTGCTGCCCTCCCTCGTGCGGCACCACGCCGCGGAGGACCCGGTCGCCTACTCGCGGCTCCTCGACTGGGGGCTTCGCATGACCCTGCTCCTCGCGCTGCCCGCCGCCGTGGGCCTCGGGCTGCTCGCCGTGCCGCTCATCGCGACGCTCTTCTGGCACGGGCTGTTCACGCGCATGGACGTCCTGATGACCCGCAGCGCGCTCGTGGGCTACGCGGTGGGCCTCCTCGGGATCATCCTCGTGAAGGTGCTCGCGCCGGGCTTCTACGCGAAGCAGAACATCCGCACGCCGGTGAAGGTCGCGGTCGTGACGCTCGTCGTGACGCAGCTGCTCAACGCGGCGCTGGTGCCGTGGCTGCGGCACGCGGGGCTCACGCTCGCGATCTCGCTCGGCGCCTGCTTCAACGCCGGCTGGCTGTGGTGGCTCATGCGCCGCTCGGGAACCTATCGCCCCGAGCCGGGATGGGGCGCGTTCCTCATCAAGCTCGGCGTCGCGCTCTACATGATGGGCGGGGCGCTCTGGTACGCCATGGGCAGCGAGGCCTCGTGGTTCGAGCTCGCGGCCGTCCCGCGCGCGGCGAAGCTCGCCGCCGTGATCGCCGCGGGCGCCCTGGCGTACTTCGCGTCGCTCGCGTTGATGGGCTTCCGGCTGCGCGACTTCTCGCGCCACGGGTGAGGCAGCGCATGCGCATCGTGCGGCATGCGAAGCGCGGCGGCCCGCCGGCCGCGATCGCGATCGGAAGCTTCGACGGCGTGCACCGCGGGCACGCAGCGATCCTCGAGCGCCTGCGCGCCATCGGCGCGCGCCGCGCCCTCGCCCCGGCGGTGCTCACCTTCGAGCCGCTGCCGCGCGAGTTCTTCGCGCCGGCGTCCGCGCCCGCGCGCCTCACCTCGCTCGGCGAGCGCCTCGCCGAGATCGCGCGCCACGGCATCGGGCTCGCCTTCGTCGAGCGCTTCGATGCGCGCTTCGCCGCCCTCGACGCCGAGGCGTTCGCGCGGCGGCTGGCGAGCGACTACGGCGCCCGGCACGTGCTCGTGGGCGAGGATTTCCGCTACGGGGCGGGGCGCGCGGGGGACGTGGCCACGCTGCGCCGCGCCGGGGAGCGCCTGGGCTTCGAGGTGGAAACGCTCGCCGCGGTGGCCGAGGGCGGCGAGCGCATCTCGAGCACGCGCGTGCGCGACGCGCTCGCGCGCGGCGACTTCGCCATGGCCGGGAGCCTCCTCGGGCGCCCCTACGCGATCTCGGGGCGCGTGGTGCACGGCGCGAAGCGCGGGCGCGGCCTCGGATTCCCGACCGCGAACGTGCGCCTGGGGCGGCGGCGCGCGCCGCTGCACGGGATCTTTGCGGTAAAATGCCATGGCGTGGCAACTCGCGGACTCGAGGGAGTGGCGAGCCTCGGAATCAACCCGGCCGTGCGGCACGGCGGCCCGGCGACTCTCGAAGCGTTCCTCTTCGATTTCAGCGGCGATCTCTACGGGCGCCGCATCTGCATCGAGTTCCTGAAGAAGCTGCGCGACGAGGCGCATTTCGCCTCGCTCGACGAGCTGGCCGCGCAGATCGCGCGAGACTGCGAGGCGGCCCGCGAATTCTTCCGCGCCGCGCCCTGAGAGCCCGATGCCGAACGACACGAAGATCGACTACAAGCGCACCCTGAACCTCCCGGAGACGCCATTCCCGATGCGCGGCGACCTCGCCAAGCGCGAGCCCGGCTGGATCCGGCGCTGGCAGGAGACGAAGCTCTACGAGCGCCTGCGCGAGAAGTGCAAGGGGCGCCCCAGGTACGTGCTGCACGACGGCCCGCCCTACGCCAACGGCGACATCCACATGGGCCACGCGGTCAACAAGATCCTCAAGGACCTGGTGGTGAAGTCGAAGACGATGGCCGGATTCGACGCCCCCTACACCCCGGGCTGGGACTGCCACGGCCTGCCGATCGAGCACCAGATCGAGAAGAAGCACGGGCGCAACCTCGAGCCGAACAAGGCGCGCTCGCTGTGCCGCGCGTACGCCGCCGAGCAGATCCAGCGCCAGATGGCGGACTTCCAGCGCCTGGGCGTCCTCGCCGACTGGGAGCATCCGTACCGCACCATGGATTTCCGGACCGAGGCGGCGGAGATCCGCGCCCTGGGGCACGTCTGGAAGAACGGCCTCCTCTACCGCGGCCTCAAGCCCGTGAACTGGTGCATCGAGTGCGGCTCCGCGCTCGCCGAGGCGGAGGTGGAGTACGAGGACAAGACCTCGAGCGCGATCGACGTCGCCTTCGCGGCCGCCGACGGCGACGCCGTGTCGAAGGCGTTCGACGCGGAGCGGTCGGGCGCGCCGGCTTACGCGGTGATCTGGACCACCACGCCCTGGACGCTGCCCGGCAACCAGGCGATCGCCGCGCACCCGGATTTCGTCTACGAGCTGGTCGCGACCGAGAACGGGGCGCTGATCCTCGCCGCGGAGCTGCGCGAGGCGTGCCTCAAGCGCTACGGCCTCACCGCGAAGCGCGTGCTGGGACGCGCCGCGGGCGTGGCGCTCGAGGGTCTGCTCTTCCGCCATCCGCTCGAGCCGCGCGAGGTGCCCATCGTCCTCGGCGAGCACGTGACGCTCGAGGCGGGCACGGGCCTCGTGCACACGGCCCCCGCGCACGGCGCCGAAGACTTCGACATGGGCGTGAAATACCGGCTGCCCCTCGACCAGCCCGTCGACGACGCGGGCCGCTTCAAGCCGGGCGTGGCGCGCTTCGCCGGCATGGGCGTGCGCGAGGCGGAGAAGCCGATCCTCGCGACCCTCGGGGAAAACGGCGCGCTGCTCCATGCCGAGACGCTGCGCCACAGCTATCCCCATTGCTGGCGCCACAAGACGCCGATCATCTTCCGCGCCACGACGCAGTGGTTCATCGGCATGGACCGTCCCGCCGACGTCGGCAAGCCCGGCACCGAGGGCCGGACGCTGCGCGAGCTCGCGATGCACGCCATCAACAACACGACGTTCTACCCGTCGTGGGGCCGCTCGCGCCTGGTCGCCATGATCCAGAACCGGCCGGACTGGACGCTCTCCCGGCAGCGCTACTGGGGCGTGCCGCTGCCCTTCTTCCTCGACCGCGACACCGAGCAGCTGCATCCGGAAACCGAGCGCCTCCTCGAGGAGGCCGCGAAGAAGGTGGAGCTCGGCGGGATCGAGGCCTGGTTCGCCGCGAGCTGCGAGGACTTCGGCGTCGATCCGGCGAGGTACCGCAAGCTCACCGACACCGTGGACGTGTGGTTCGATTCGGGCACCACGCATTTCACCGTGCTGCGCAACCTTCCCGACTCGAAGTACCCGGCGAACATGTACCTCGAGGGAAGCGACCAGCACCGCGGCTGGTTCCAGTCGAGCCTGCTCACCGGCTGCGCCATGGACGGGCGCGCGCCCTACGATTCGCTGCTCACCCACGGCTTCACCGTGGACGGGCAGGGGCGCAAGATGTCCAAGTCCCTCGGCAACGTGATCGCGCCGCAGAAGGTCACCGACTCGCTGGGCGCCGAGATCATCCGCCTGTGGGTCGCCTCCACCGACTATTCCGGCGAGCTCTTCATCTCCGACGAGATCCTGAAGCGCGTCGTCGAGAGCTACCGGCGGCTGCGCAACACCCTGCGCTTCCTGCTCGCCAACACCGCCGACTTCGATCCCGCCAGGGACCTGCTCCCGCCGGGCCGCTGGCTCGAGATCGACCGCTACGCGCTCGCGATGACGCGCGAGATGGCGAGCGCGTGCATCGAGGACTACCGCAAGTTCGAGTTCCACCTCGTCGCGCAGCGCCTGCAGAACTTCTGCTCCGAGGACCTGGGCGGCTTCTGGCTCGACATCCTCAAGGACCGCCTCTACACCACGCCGGCCGCTTCGCCCGGGCGCCGCAGCGCCCAGTCCGCGATCCATCACGTGACGCAGGTCGTGCTGCGGCTCATGGCGCCGATGCTCTCCTTCACGGCGGAGGAAGCGTGGGCGGTGATGCACCCGGGAAGCGACGACAGCATCTTCTTCCACACCTGGAAGGACGTGCTGCCCGCGCAGGAGGGCGAGGCCGCGCTCCTC
>DATIVM010000183.1:0-3010 GCA_035465975.1 Usitatibacter sp. | reverse complement strand
GGCCTGCTCGATCAGCGTGTCGCGGAACATCTCCCAGGTTAGTTCCTCGGCCTTGCCGTCGACCTTCTCCAGCGCCTGATAGATCGGCACCGTGCCGATCGGCACCGGCGAGTTGCGCACGATCCACTCGCGCGTCTCGTGGATGTGCTTGCCGGTGGACAGGTCCATCACCGTGTCCGCGCCCCAGCGGATCGCCCAGGTCATCTTGTCGACCTCCTCGCCGATCGAGGAGCTCACCGCGGAGTTGCCGATGTTGGCGTTGATCTTCACCAGGAAGTTGCGGCCGATCACCATCGGCTCGGTCTCGGGGTGGTTCACGTTCGCCGGGATGATGGCCCGTCCCCGCGCCACCTCGTCGCGCACGAACTGCGGCGTGATCTGCGCGGGGATCGAGGCCCCGAACGATTCGCCGCGGTGCTGGCGCCCCATGAGCTCGGCGAGCTTCGCGCCCTTGGGCCCGGCGGCGCGCAGCTGCTCGAGGTATTCGCGCCGGCGCACGTTCTCGCGGATCGCGATGTACTCCATCTCGGGCGTGACGATGCCGCGGCGCGCGTAGTGCATCTGCGTCACGTTGGCCCCCGCCTTCGCGCGGCGCGGCTTGCGCTTGAGGTCGAAGCGCAGCTCGGCGAGCTTCGGGTCGGCGAGCCGCTCCTGCCCGTAGCGCGAGCTCGGCCCGTCGAGGAGCACCGTGTCGCCGCGTTCCTCGATCCAGCCGGCGCGCAGCGGCGCGAGCCCCGAGCGGATGTCGATGCGCGCCTCCGGATCCGTGTACGGGCCGCTCGTGTCGTACACGCAGACCGGGGGATTCGCCTCGGCGCCGAAGCTCGCGGGCGTGTCGCTCTGCGAGATCTCGCGCATCGGCACGCGGATGTCGCCCCGCGACCCCTGCACGTAGATCTTGCGCGAGCGCGGCAGCGGTTGGATGGCCGCCTCGTCCACGTGGGCGGACGCGGCGATGAATTTCGGGTGGGCGTTCATGGCGGCTCCTTCGGGCGGGCGGGGAAAGGAGCGGGGAGGGGACCTCTCACGCTCCCTACGCCGGCATGACCCGGATCAGGTTCCAAGGGACTCTCTCACTGCGGAAACGTTTTCCGCAGACCCCTGCGTTCGAACGCAAAGTATAGCAACCGCCCGCGGCCGCGAGGCCACGACCGCGGTCAAGACTTCGCGGCGGCCCCGAGGAGCGCCTCGGCGAGCGCCCGGACCGGCTCGGGTTGCTCGAAGAGGACGCCGCGGTTTCGCGCGATCGCCTCGCGCAGGCCCGCGTTCCGGTCGCGGTCGCGGGCGGTCTCGAGCGCGATGCGCAGGTATTCCGCGGGCGTGGCGGCCACCAGGGTCTCGAGGTCCATCATGCGCAGCATCGCGGCGGTCTGGCGCCCGCGCATGAAACGCCCGGGCAGCGTCACCACCGGCGCGCCGGCCGCGAACGCGTCGAGGCTGGTGTTGCCGCCCGACCAGCGCAGCGTGTCGAGCACCACGTCGCAGAGCGCGAGCACGCGGCGGAACGCCGCGCCGCTCATGCGCGGGAGGAACTTGAGCTGGCCGCGCGCCGGCACGCCGCGCGCGGCCAGCGCGCGCTGCAGCCGCGCCGCGAACTGCCCGGTGACCGCGCGCGCCGGCGCCTGGAAGAACAGCAGCGCCGCGCCGGCATCCGCCTCGAGGATCGCCGCGAACAGGTCGTCCATCTCGGGATGGATCTTGAAGAGCGATTGCGGGCACGCGTAGAGGCGCCCCGAGGGGGGCAGGCCCAGCTCGGCGCGCGAGGCGCCGATGCCGCTCCCGGGCATCGGGTAGTCCACGCCGGGGCCGGGCAACGCGACCAGGCGCTCGACGTAGTGGCTCGCGCCGTCGGGCGGCTCCATCGCGCCGCAGGTGATGTAGAGGTCGATCGCGTCGCTGCCGGTCGTCACCGGGTGACCCCAGCCCGCGCATTGCAGCGGCGCGAGCCGCAGCGCGGCGAGGAGGTAGCTCATGGGCGTCATGCCCACCTCCGGGTGGACGATCACGTCGAGCGCATCGGCGGCGAGGCGCGCGGCCACCTCCTCGACCGGCGTGCGCAACGTCGCGAAATGCTCGGTGGAGGCGGCGACGCGCCGCGTGAAATCGTCGTCCACCGGGGAGGTGTGGTAGACGAAGCGCTCGAAGCGCGCCGCGTCGAGCCCCGTCACCCAGCGCTCGAAGTAGCGCCCCGCGGTGCAGTCGCGGAAGATGCCGCCCACGAATCCGATGCGCAGCCTCCGCCCGCCGTCGAACGTGCCCGCGCGCGGAGCGCGCCACTCGGGACGCG
Organism: Usitatibacter sp.; assembly: GCA_035465975.1. GTDB lineage: Bacteria > Pseudomonadota > Gammaproteobacteria > Burkholderiales > Usitatibacteraceae > Usitatibacter. Next base: position 723 of record DATIVM010000183.1, on the reverse strand, counting down.
CGGCCCCCGCGAGGCGCGCGAGGAACGACGAGTAGCCGCGCTGCAGCTCGCGGTCGTCCTCGCCCTGGTAGGCGAGCAGGAAATTGTTGCGGTCGAGCCGGAAGACCTCCCCCGCATGCGGCATCCAGCGCCCGGCCTCGGCCTGCAGTCGCGCGAGTCCCTCCGCGTAGCGCGCCCGCCAGCGCGCGAGGTCCTGCGCGTCCTCGTAGACCGGCGGGAGCATGAGGCGCTCGCCCATCGCGACGTGCATGTCGCCCGGGTTGCGCGCCTCGGCGGCGGCGAGGGCAGCGAGCGCGCCGTGCACGTCGCCGATCTCCTGCTTCACCACGGCGCGCAAAGTCTCCGTGGCGACCGCGCCCGGCTCGCGCCGTGCCGCCTCGTCGAGCGCGCGGTTCGCCTCTTCCCAGCGCCAGTACTCGGCGTGCAGGCGGCCGATGTCGCGCCAGATGCCGGACTGCGCCGGCTGAGCCGCCTCGGCGCGCTGCGCGCAGGCGAGGGCGGCGTCCGCATCGCCGAGGAGCGCATGCACGCGCGCAAGGCGGACCCACAGGCTCGCGTTGCCGGGTGCCGCCTCCACGGCCCGCTGCAGCACCTCGCGCGCCCGCTCGGGGCGGCCCGCGGAAAGCTGCATCGCGGCGAGGTTCTTCTGCGCGGCGGCGAAGCCCGGGTCGAGCGCCACCGCCGACTCCAGCGCCGCGATCGCCGCCTCGGGATGGCCGAGCC
>DATIVM010000182.1:0-5404 GCA_035465975.1 Usitatibacter sp. | reverse complement strand
CAAGGAGACGCGCCCTTACGTGATCCTCGGCGCCTGCAACCCGGGCTTCGCGCACCAGGCGCTCGAGGTGGAGCCCGAGATCGGCACGCTCCTGCCCTGCAACGTGGTCGTGCGCGAGCAGGAGGATGGCGCCACGCGGGTCGACATCATGGACCCGAAGGCGGTGCTGAAGCTCACCGGGCGCCCGGAGATCGCCGGCATCGCGGCCGAGGTGCGCCAGAAGCTCGAGCGCGTGCTCGAAGCGCTCTGATCGGGGTATGCTCGCCGCGTGATCGCGAACCGTTCCATCGAGTTCTTCGACGCCCAGTTCCGCCGCCAGGCGCAGCGCGGCGAGCTCGCGCTCAACCCCTTCGAGCGCGCGGCGCTGCCGTACCTTTGCGGTCGCGTGCTCGACATGGGCTGCGGCCTCGGCAACCTCGCGCTCGCGGCGGCCGCGCGCGGATGCGACGTGCTCGCGCTCGACGCGAGCCCGGCGGGGATCGAGAGCCTCTCGGAACGGGCGCGGGTCGCGGGCCTGCCGGTGCGGGCGGACATCGTGGACGCGCGCACCTTCGAGACGAGCCTGCGATTCGACGCCGTCATCTCGATCGGCCTGCTCATGTTCTTCGACTGCGACACCGCCCGGCGGCTGATGCGCCGCTGGCAGAGCTGGGTGAAGCCGGGCGGGGCCATGGCGGTGAACGTCCTGGTGGAGGGCACGACCTTCCTCGACATGTTCGATCCCGCCGGTCATTGCCTGTGGAAGCCGGAGGATCTCGAGGCGGCCTTCTCGGGGTGGGAGCTCGCGTGCGTCGCCGACGACGAGTTCCCGGCGCCCCACGGCTCCGTGAAGCGGTTTCGCACCTTGATCGCGCGCAAGCGCGGGACGCCTTTCTCCCCGATAATGGCGCCATGAATCGCCGGACCCGGACGGTCGCCGCCCTCGTCGCCCTCGCCGCGATGCTCTTCGCGCCGCTCGCGATGGCCGCGCACGCCTGCCGTGCGGCGGACATGGTCGCGGCCACGGTCGCCATGGCCCATGCGGGGCACGCTGCCATGGCCGGGGAGGAAGCGCCTCCCATGGACATGACGCTCTGCGAGCGCCACTGCAACGACGGCAAGGTCTCCTTCCAGCCGGTCGGCAACCCGCCCGAGGCCGCCGCGGTGCCGGTCGTCCCGGCGCTTCGCATCGACGCCCTGCAGCCGGTGGCCCTGCGCGCCCCGGCCTTCGATTCGCCCTACGCGGCCGCCGCGGGTCCCGCGCCGCCGCTCATCGGCTACACCGTCCTGCGCATCTGATTCCTCCGGCAACGCTCGCGCGCCGCGGCCTCTCGCGGCCGTCGCTTACCCGTTTCCGGAGGTTCCATGTTTCGCACCGTTTCGATCCGCCCCGCGCGGACCCGCCGCGCAATCGCCGCGCTCGCATTCGCCGCGCTCGCCGCGCCGGCGCTCGCCGCGCCTGCGCTCTCGCTCGACGAGGCGCTGAAGATCGCCCAGGCGCGCTCGCCGCAGCTCGCCGCGCAGCAGGCCTCGGCGCGTGCCGCCGCGGCCCTGGTTCCCGCCGCCGGCGAGAATCCCGATCCCCAGCTCTTCTTCGGCGTGGAGAACGTGCCGGCCCAGGGACCGAACCGCTGGAGCCTCGACGCCGACTCCATGACGATGAAGCGCGTCGGCGTGATGCAGCAGTTCGTGCGCGGCGAGAAGCGCGAGGAGCGCGAGGCGAGGGCCGATGCCGAGTCGCGGCGCGAGGCGGCGCTGCTCGAGATGCAGCGCGCGGACCTCAAGCGCGACGTCGCGATCGCGTGGCTCGACCGCTACTACGCGCAGCGGCAGCTCGCGCTGGTGGACGCGCTCGCGAAGGAGATCGAGCTGCAGTCCTCGGCCGCGACCGCCGACCTCGCCGCGGGGAGGGCGGGATCGGCGGACGCGATCATGGCCCGCTCGGCGCGCGCGATGCTCGCCGACCGCCGGCTCGAGATCGAGGGCCGCGCGCGCCGCGCCGAGGCGATGCTCGCGCGCTGGATCGGGAAGGATGCGAGCCGCGCGCCGGCCGATCCGCCCGACGTCACCGCCCTCGGGTCCCACGGCGGGATGCTCGAGAAGGACCTCGAGCACCACCCGCATCTCGCGATGTACGGGCCGATGGAAGCTGCGGCCGAGGCGGACCTCAAGCTCGCCGAAGCGGCGAAGAAACCCGATTGGAGCCTCGAGCTCTCCTACGGCCAGCGTTCCGCGCCCTTCGACGACATGGTGACGCTCATGGTCCGCGTCGACCTGCCGATCTTCCAGTCGAAGCGCCAGGCGCCGGTGGTGGCGTCGAAGGAGCAGGCGCTCGAGCAGGTGCGCGCGCAGGCCGAGGACGCGAGGGCGCGCCACCTCGCCGACATCCGCGCGGGCCTCGCCGATTGGGACATCGCTAAGGCGCGCGTGGACCGGCAGAAACGCGACATCGTGCCGCTCGCCGAGGAGCGCGCACGCCTGGTGCAATCGGCGTACGCCGGCGGCCGCGCGGACCTCGCCGCGGCGCTCGAGGCGCGCCGCGCCGCGCTCGAGGCGCGGCTTTCCGAGATCGGTGCCGAATCCGAGCTCGCCCGCGCCTGGGCGCAGCTCGCCTACCTCATTCCCGAAGGGGAGCAGCCATGAGCCGCAACACCATCCTCCTCGCCGCGGGCGCCGCGGCCTTCCTCGCGATCGGCCTCGCCGGCGGCTACTGGTGGGCGGAGCGGGCGCGTCCGGCAGACGGCGGCAATGGCGCATCGGCCGTTTCCGCGCGCGACGCGAAAACCGGCCGCCGCATCCTCTACTGGCACGACCCGATGGTGCCCGGGCAGAAGTTCGACAAGCCCGGGAAATCGCCGTACATGGACATGGATCTCGTCCCGGTCTACGCGGACGAGGCGGGCGCCGCGGGCGGCGTGAGCGTGGATCCGCGGCTCGCCCAGAGCCTGGGCGTGCGCACCGCCGTCGCGGAGAAGGGGCGGCTCGAGCACGCGGTGGACGCGGTGGGCACGATCGCCTTCGACGAGCGCGCCGTGGAGCTCGTGCAGTCGCGCACCCCGGCCTACGTCGAGAAGCTCTACGTGCGCGCGCCGCTCGACCCGGTGCGCAGGGGGCAGCCCCTGGCGCAGCTCTTCGTGCCCGAGTGGGCGGGCGCGCAGCAGGAGTACCTCGCGCTCAAGGCGAGCACGGCGCCCGGCGCGGCGGAGCTCGCGGCCGCGGCGCGCAACCGGCTGCTGCTCCTCAACATGACCGAGGCGCAGGTCGAGGCCGTCGATCGCGCCGGGAAACCCGTCACGCACGTGACGCTCGCCTCTCCGGTGGACGGCGTCGTGGGCGAGCTGGGCGCGCGCGAGGGCATGAACGCGATGGCGGGCGCGACCCTCTTCCGCCTGAACGGACTTTCCACGGTGTGGGTGAACCTCGACATTCCGGAGGCGCTCGCCGGCGCGGTGGTGCCGGGCGCGCCGATCCGCGCGACGGTGCCCGCCTATCCCGGCGAGGCGTTCGCCGGGCGGGTCTCCGCGGTGCTCCCCGAAGTGAACACCGCCACGCGGACGCTCCGCGCGCGCGTGGAGCTCGCCAATCCGGGCGCGAAGCTGAAGCCCGGCATGTTCGCGACCGTCTCCATCGCGCCGCGCGGCTCGCGCGACGCGGTGCTCGTGCCGAGCGAATCGGTGATCGTCACCGGAGAGCGCGCGCTCGTCATCGTGGACCGCGGCGCGGGGCGCTTCGAGCCGGTGGACGTGAAGGTCGGCCGCGATTCGGGCGGCAAGACCGAGATCCTCGAGGGCGTGGAGGCGGGCACGAAGGTGGTCGCCTCCGGGCAGTTCCTGATCGACTCCGAGGCGAGCCTGCGCGGCGTCGAGCGGCGCATGGCGTCATCGCGGCCCGCGCCCGCCGCGAACGCGACGCACCATGCGCAAGGGCGCCTCGAGCAAGTGCACGACGGCGTCCTCACCATCTCGCACGGGCCGGTGCCCGAGCTCAAGTGGCCGGCGATGACGATGGAGTTCGCCGCGCCGAAGGATCTGCCGCCCGGGCTCAAGGCGGGCGATCGCGTGGCGTTCGACTTCGTCGCGACACCGGAAGGCACGTACCGCGCCACGCGCGTCGAGCGCGAGAGCGGGGGCGCGTCATGATCGCCCGTCTCATCCGCTGGTCGCTCGCCAACCGCTTCCTCGTGCTCCTCGCCGCCGTGGCCGTGGCGGCGTGGGGCGCGTGGTCGCTCGCGCGCACGCCGCTCGACGCGCTGCCGGACCTCTCCGACGTGCAGGTGATCATCCGCACCAGCTACCCGGGCCAGGCGCCGCGCGTGGTCGAGGACCAGGTGACCTACCCGCTCACCACCACGATGATGTCCGTGCCGGGCGCGAAGAGCGTGCGCGGGTTCTCCTTCTTCGGCGATTCGTTCGTGTACGTGATCTTCGAGGACGGAACCGACCTCTACTGGGCGCGCTCGCGCGTGCTCGAATACCTGAACCAGGTGCAGTCGCGCCTGCCCGCGCAGGCGAAGGCCTCGCTCGGGCCCGACGCGACGGGCGTGGGCTGGATCTACGAGTACGCGCTGGTGGACCGCACCGGGCGGCACGACCTGGGCGAGCTGCGCGCGCTGCAGGACTGGTTCCTCAAGTACGAGCTGAAGAGCGTCGCGAACGTGGCCGAGGTCGCGACGATCGGCGGCATGGTGCGCGAGTACCAGGTGGTGCTCGATCCCGACCGGCTGCGCGCCTACGGCATCCCGCAGGACAAGGTGATCGCCGCGATCCGCAACGCCAACCGCGAGGCGGGCGGCGGGGTGCTCGAGATGGGCGAGGCCGAGTACATGGTGCGCTCGAACGGATACCTGCGCACGCTCGACGACTTCCGCGCGATCCCGCTCGCGGTGAGCGAATCGGGAACGCCGGTGATGCTGGGCGACGTGGCGCGCATCCAGGTGGGTCCCGAGATGCGCCGCGGCATCGCCGAGCTGGACGGGCAGGGCGAGGTGGTGGGCGGCGTGATCGTCATGCGCTCGGGGCGCAACGCCCTCGCGACCATCGACGCCGTGAAGGCGAAGCTCGAGTCGCTCAAGGCGGGGCTGCCGAAGGGCGTCGAGATCGTGCCCACCTACGACCGCTCGCAGCTCATCCATCGCTCGGTCGCGAACCTCGAGCAGAAGCTCCTGGAGGAGTTCGTCGTCGTCGCGATCGTGTGCTTCGCGTTCCTGCTGCACCTGCGCTCCTCGCTGGTCGCGATCGTGGCGCTGCCCCTGGGCGTGCTCGCCTCCTTCGGCGTGATGCACGAGCAGGGCATCAACGCCAACATCATGTCGCTCGGCGGTATTGCGATCGCGATCGGCGCAATGGTCGATGCCGCGATCGTCATGATCGAGAACGCGCACAAGCATCTCGAAGCGTGGCGGCACGAACATCCCAACCAAGTCCTC
>DATIVM010000181.1:0-2262 GCA_035465975.1 Usitatibacter sp. | reverse complement strand
GCGAGCGCCGCCTCGAAGTCGACCATCGCCCGCACGAAGGGGCGGGCGCCGAAGGCGTCCTCGAACGAGGGGCGGCCGAGCGCGCGGGCGGCGAGGCTCGCGGCCATGTCGCTCAGGCCGCGAAGAAGACCGTCTCGCCTTCGCCCTGCAGGCGCACGTCCCAGCGGAACTGCCCCGTGCCCTGGGGCTGCGCGACGAGCGTCCTCGCGCGGTCCGAGCCGGAGAGTCCCTTCAGCACGGGATCCGCGCGCACCTTCTCGAGCGGGGCCAAGTAGACGCGCGTGCGCAGCCCCTTGAGGAGCCCGCGCGCGAAGAGCGTCACCTCGAGGCACGGCGCCTCGCCGCCCGGCATGAAGGTCTCGATGCGGAACGTTCCGTCCTTGCCGGTCTGCACGCGCCCGAAGCCGTGGGGCCGCGCATCGCCGGTGGCGGGAGCGGGCGTGCGGCCGAGGGGCGAGAGCTGCCACGTCTCGATCATCGCGTCGCCCACCGGATCGCCCGCGCCGTCGAGGACGCGGCCCGCGAGCACGACCCGCTCGCCTGCCTCCGCGAACGCGACCTTGCCGCCGTCCTTCCAGCGCAGCGCCTCGTGGAAGAACGGCCCGATGGTCTGGGAGGGAGTGCGAGGTCCGGCCATGGTCAGATCCCCAGCGGCGTGGACTTCGCGCCGCCCAGCACGATGTCGAACGTGTAGCCCAGCGCGATCCCCTCGATGCCGGTCTCGAGCGCGAGCGTGGAGACCATGCGCCTGCGCGCGGCCTCGTCGGGAACGCTGTGGTAGATCGGGTCGATGGCGAGCAGCGGGTCGCCCGGGAAGTACATCTGGGTGACGAGCCGCTGCACGGGCGCGTTGCCGAGGAGCGAGAAGTGGATGTGCTGCGGGCGCCAGGCGTACGGGTGGTTGCGCCACGGATAGGAGCCGGGCTTGATGGTCACGAAGCGGTAGCGGCCCTCGTCGTCGGTGAAGGTGCGGCCGATGCCGAGGAAATTCGGATCGAGCGGCGCTTCGTGCTCGTCTCCGGGATGCGCGTAGCGGCCCGAGGCGTTGGCCTGCCAGATCTCCACCAGCGAGCGGCGGATCGGGTGGCCGTCCGCGTCGAGGAGGCGCCCGGTGAGGATCATCTTCTCGCCCAGCGGCGCCGACTTGCCGTGGCTCGTGAGGTCGTTGTCGCCGTGTTTCACGAAGCCCTTCGGCACGGTCGGCCCGGGCACGTCGAGCGCGCTGGCGGGAATCTCGAGCAGCGGCTCGCGCGGCGAGCGCAGCAGCGTGCTCTTGTATCCGGGATGGAGATAGGGCGGATCGACGGCGTCGGGGCGCGTCATGTCGTTCATGGCATCTCCTGCGGCGGCTCGGGCGCGAGGGCCTGGATCATCGCGGGGACGTAGCTGCGGTCGGAAACCACCACCAGCATCTCGACCCCGGAACGAAGTGTACGCAAGGTTTCGTCCTCCCGGTCGGACGCGACGCCCGGCGGCACGATGTAGAGCGCGGTGACCGGGTGGTTGCGGCTGTGGGCGATGCGGCTCACGACGGGCGCGAGGCTCGCGTCGTCGCCGCGGCAGGCGACGATGAAGATCATGTCCGCGCGCATGAGGTCGCGCTGCAGGTCGCCGCCGCCGGCCTGGATCGCCGCGAGCGCGTCGCCGCCGGCGCCGCTCTTGGCGAGCACGTGTACGTCGAGCTGTGCGTGGCCCTCGCGGGCCACCTCGCGCGCGATGGCCGCGCCGCCCTCGCCGAGCCCGACCAGCGCGAGCGCGCGCGGGGCGGAGTTCGGCGCCTGGATGCGCCCCGGAAGGCCGAAGGCCGGGCGCCGCGGCGCGGCGGGCCCCGGCGCGCTCGCGGTCACAACGTCTCGCCTTCCTTGAGCACGCCGGCCGCGCGCAGCGATCCCTCGAGCCACTTCGGCGTGAGGTTGCGCCCGGCCGCGATGTCGGCGAAGCGCGCCTTCTCGTCGGCCACTTTCTTCGCCGCGGCCTCGAGGAGGGAGGCGGCCTTCTCGCGCTCGATCACCACCACGCCGTCCGCGTCGCCCACCACGAGGTCGCCCGGATGCACGGCGATCCCGCCGCACGAAACCGGCCAGTTGATGCGGCCCGGCACGAACTTGGTGGGGCCGTTCGGATTGGTGCCGACGGCGAAGACGGGGAATCCCAGCTCGCGCAGCTCGAGCACGTCGCGCACCGCGGCGTCGATCACCACGCCGCCCAGCTTCGACACCTTGCAGCCATTCATCATGATCGCGCCCATGAGCGCGCAGGTGG
>DATIVM010000180.1:0-23626 GCA_035465975.1 Usitatibacter sp. | reverse complement strand
CGTTCGGGTTCCACGCCCCGGATTCGCTGGAGGAGGGCATGTGGTCGACGTGCGACCAGAAGCAGTCGGCCGAGGCGAGCGAGGGAAGGAGGGTGGCGGCGCCCGCCGCGATCGCCAGCCGCGCCGGAAGGAACCGCGCCTTTGCTAACATGGCTCGCTCTCCCGTCATCGAATCGAGGTCCCGGTTGAAGATCCGCAACGCCTTCCTGCCGGTCGCCGCGCTCCTGCTCGGCATGATATCCCTCGCCGCGCGCGCCGACGCGTGGCCCACGGGGCCGGTCCACATCGTCGTACCGTTCGGCCCGGGCTCGACGCCGGATATCGTCGCGCGCGTCGTCGCGGACAAGCTCGGTCCGCGCATCGGCAAGCCGGTGATCGTGGAGAACAAGCCGGGCGCCGCCGGCAACATCGGCACGGGTGCGGTCGCTCGCGCCGAGCCCGACGGACAGACGATCGGCCTCTCGATCGCCGGGCCGCTCGGCGTGAATTCGCTCCTCTTCAAGCGGCTGCCCTACGATCCGCAGCGCGACCTCGCGCCGGTCACCATCGCCGCGACGCAGCCGAGCGTCCTGGTGGTGTCGCCGAAGCTCGGCGTGGGCAGCACCGGAGAGCTGCTCGAGATGCTGCGCAAGAATCCCGGCAAGCTCAACTACGCCTCGATGGGCGCGGGCACCATCTCGCACCTCGCGATGGAGGCGCTCGCCGCGAGGAGCGGCACGCAGATCGTGCACGTGCCGTACCCGGGCTCCGGGCCCGCGGTGCTGGCGCTCCTTTCCGGCGACGCGCAGCTCGCGTGCCTCCCGGCCGCGGCCGTGATCCCGCAGATCAAGGCGGGCAAGCTCAAGGCGCTGGCGGTGGCGACCGCGAAGCGCTCCGCGATCCTTCCGGACCTGCCGACGCTTTCCGAGGCGGGGCTCAAGGACGTCTACGCCGAGGCGTGGATGGGGTTCGTCGTCCCTTCCAGGACGCCGCAGCCCATCGTGGACCGCCTGCACGACGAGATCGCGGCGATCCTGAAGGAGCCGGACGTGCGCGGGAAGCTCGCCGCGCAATCGATGGACGTGGTCGCGGACACGCCGGCCGAGATGCGCGCCACCCTCGAGTCGGACATGGCGCGCTGGAAGCCGATCGTCGAGAAGAACCACATCACGCTGGACTGACGCCGTGGCGAGCGTGATCGAGCCGTCACGCCGCGTCCCGGTCCTCGGCGAGCACGACGTCGTCGTGCTGGGCGGCGGTCCCGCCGGGATCGCCGCCGCCGCTTCCGCCGCCGCGCACGGCGCGGACGTCGTGCTCGTCGAGCGCTACGGCTTCCTCGGCGGCATGGGAACCGCGGCGGGCGTCACCAACTTCTGCGGCCTGCACGCGAACGTGCACGGCGCGATCCGCCAGGTGGTGCACGGCGTCGCGGACGAGCTGCTCGACCGCATGCGCGCTCTGGACGGCCTCGCGGAGCCTCACCTCATCTTCGGCCGCATCCATGCGCAGGCGTACGACATGTCGGCGTTCAAGTGCGCGGCCGACGCGCTGCTCGCCTCGCGCGGCGCCTCGATCCTCTTCCACGCGCTGGGTGCGGGCGTGCATCGGCGCGAGGACGGAGCGCTGGACGCGCTGCTCCTCGAGACGAAATCGGGAAGGGTCGCGCTGCGCGGGCGGACGTTCGTCGATTGCTCGGGCGACGCGGATCTCGCGCACTGGGCGGGCGTGGCGCTCGAGAAGGGCGATGACGCGGGGCTCCTCTATCCCACGCTCATGTTCCGCGTCGGGAACGTCGATACGGCGCGGGCGGGCGAGGCGTGGCGCACGATTCCGGCGTTGATGGACGAGGCCGAGGCATCGGGCGAATTCCGTTTCCCGCGCCGCGGCGCGATCGTCCGGCCTCAGAAGCACGCGTACGAGTGGCGCGTGAACGTGACGCAGCTCCGCGATCCGGAGGGGCGCGCGATCGACGGCACGGACGCCCGCTCGCTCTCCGATGCGGAGCTCGAGGGACGGCGCCAGGTCGTCGAGTACCTGCGGTTCCTGCGCGCGAAGGTGCCGGGATTCGAGGAAGCCTATGCGCTCGACATCGCGCCGCAGGTGGGCATCCGCGAGACGCGGCGCCTCGTGGGCGAGTACATGTTGACCGCGCAGGACGTGCTGGGCTGCGCGCGATTCGAGGACTGCATCGGCGTGAACGGCTGGCCGATCGAGAATCACGTGGCGGGCGACGTGAAGTGGGAGTGGCCGCCGCCCGGCTCGCGCGGCTACAACGAGCTGCCGTATCGCATGCTGCTGCCGAGGGGCTCCACGGCGAACGGCGCTTCGAACCTGCTCGTCGCCGGCCGTTGCGCCTCGATGACGCACGAGGGCCAGTCGGCGGCGCGCGTGAGCGGCGCGTGTTTCGCGATGGGTCAGGCGGCCGGAACCGCCGCGGCGCTCGCGCTCGCCGAATCGCAGCGCCCCGCCGGCCTCAGCGTCGCGGCGCTGCAGCTCGCGCTCGAGCGCGACGGCGCGTTTCTGGGGACAGACCCCTTTTTCTCTTAGGCGGAACGACCGTTCGCTCTTACGGAAAAAGGGGTCTGTCCCCATCCAGCCAGTCGAGCAGCAGGCGGTTCACCTCGTCGGCGCGCTCGTACTGCGCCCAGTGCCCGGCGCCGGGGACGATGCGCCATTCGATCCCGGCGCGCTGCCCGGCGATGGAGCGCGCGGCCGCCTCGGGCTGCGTCGTCACGTCGTGCTCGCCCCACACGAGGAGCACCGGCGCCTCGACACCCTCCAGGATCGGCGCGAGGAGCGAGGCGCGCGAGACGGTCTTGCTCCTGAAGCGCGTCGCCGTGCAGCAGGCGCGGTGCACCTCGAGCGCCAGCGCGTCGATGTCCGCCGGGTCGTGGATCATGAGCGCCGCGAGGTTGTTGCGCAGCGCCGACCACAGCGCCGACTCCTCGCGGGCGAGGCGCCAGTTGCGCATTTCCAGCGTATAGCGCGACTTGAGGCCGTGCCCCGCGGTGCCGATCACCGCGAGCCTGCGCACGTGCCCGCGCGTCGCAGCGACCCGCGAGGCGACGAGCCCGCCGAACGAGAACCCGCACAGGTCCACGGGCTTCCCGGCGCCGGCCCAGCGGTCGATCGATTGCACGGTGGCGTCGACGATCTCCTCGATCCCGTCGGAATCGATCGGGTCGGAATCGCCGTATCCGGGAAGGTCCGGAAGCCACACCGAGCGCCGCGCCGAGAGCGCATCGATGTTGCGGATCCAGTGCAGCCAGCTGCCGTGCCCGCCGTGGATCAGCACGAGCGGCGGGCCGTCGCCGAAGCGCCGCCATGCCATGCGCTTGCCGTTGAGCAGCAGGATGTCGTGCCGTTCGGCGTGGGCATCGAGCGCCAGGATGCGCTCGCGCGCGAGCGCGAGCTGTCCCGCCTCCGGAATCGCTCTCAATAGCGGAATCCCGGATCCATGCGGTCGAGCATGCGCAGGAGCGCGGGCCACTCCATGAGGCCGTACGGCCGCCGGGTCTGCGGCTGGTAGTTGAGCCAGGTCTCCTCGAGCACGTCGGGCGGCACGACGTTGAGCTTCGCCCCGGTGGCCATCGCCGCGAGCTGCGAGCGGCACGCGAGCTCGAGCCGGTGCATCCAGTTGAACGCCTCGCCCACGGTCTTGCCCACGGTGAGGAGGCCGTGGTTGCGCAGGATCAGCGCCTCGCCTTCGCCCAGGTCGCGCAGCAGCGATTCCTCTTCCGCGGGATCGAGCACGACGCCGCGGTAATCGTGGTAGCCGATCCGCAGGAAGCGCATCGCGGTCTGCGTGATCGGGAGCAGGCCGCACTCGAGCGCCGAGACCGCCATCCCGGCCCAGGTGTGCGTGTGGATCACGCACGCGACATCGTGGCGCGCGCGGTGGACGGCCCCGTGGATCACGTAGCCCGCCTTGTTGATCCCGTAGCCGAGGTCGCCGAAATCGGGCCGCGCGAGGATGTTGCCCGCGACGTCGATCTTGATGAGGCTCGAGGCGGTGATCTCCTCGTACATCATCCCGTAGGCGTTGATGAGGAAGGCGTCGTCCTCGCCCGGCACGCGCGCCGAGATGTGGTTCGCCATCATGTCGGACATGCCGTAGTGCGCGACGAGGCGGTAGCAGGCGGCGAGGTCGATCCTCGCCTGCCACTCCTCGGGCGAGCAGCGGTCCTTCATCGAATGCAGCGGAAGGCGGTCGGCGTGGGACATGGGGGACTCCGTGCGTGCGGCGCGCGTGCCATCATACCCGCCCATGGCCGCCATCGACGATTTCGTCGGCATCCTCGCCGAAGGCCCGCGCGACCGCACCTGCGTCTTCAATCCGTGGCGCGACTGGGACGACCGCGACCGCTCGCCGAAGCGGGAGGCGCCGCGCCTGCGCCGCGAGAACATGGCCGCGTACCTCGAGGCGCGGACCCGCTCCGCGCGCTTCCTGCTGCTGGGCGAGGCGCCGAGCCATCGCGGCTGCCGCTTCACCGGCATCGCCTTCTGCTCCGAGACCGAGCTCGCGCACAAGCCCGGCCTCGTCGCGCGCCGGCCGCTCGCGCTCACGAGCCTGCATGCCGAGACGAAGCCGCAGCGGGAGCGCAGCGCCGCGGTGATCTGGGGCGAGATCGAGCGCGCGGGTGCCGCGTTCGAGGTGGTGTTGTGGAATGCCTTTCCCTGGCATCCCTATCGCGCGCCGGGCGAAGCGGGCGAGGCGACGGTCGGTCCGTGCGGGCCGACGAGCAATCGCAAGCCGCGGCTCACGGAAGTGGCCGACGGCCGCGCGGCGCTCGCGGCGCTGCTGCGCTGCTTTCCGCGCAGGCTCGAGATCTTCGCCGTGGGCAAGGTCGCCGAGCAGGCGCTCGAGCGCTGGCCCGAGTTCGCCTGCGCCGGGTACATGCGCCATCCGGCTCAGGGCGGCGAGGCCCGGTTCCGGGAGGCGTTTCGGCATTCCATCGCGAGAGGTTTATAGTTTCTGACCATGACCGAAACCTTCGACGCCCTCGAAACGCGCCCGGCGGCGGAAGCGCCAGGCGTTCTCGATACGCCGTCCCTGTTGCTCGATGCCGACAAGCTCGAGCGCAACTGCGACCGCATGCGCGAGCGGCTCGCCGCGCAGCGCGTCACGTTGCGGCCCCACGTGAAGACCGCGAAGTGCGTGGAGGTCGCCGTCACGGCGCTGCGCGCGCCGTCGGGCCCGATCACCGTCTCGACGCTGCGCGAGGCCGAGTACTTCGCGGACCACGGGTTCCGGGACATCCTCTACGCGGTGGGCATGGTCGGGCGCAAGGTGCCCCGCGCGGCGCGGCTCGTGAAGCGCGGCGTGGACCTCGGCGTCATCGTGGACAGCGTCGAGGCGGCCCGCGATCTCGTGCAGGCCTCGGCCCGCGAGGGCGTGCGCATTCCGGCGCTCGTCGAGATCGACAGCGACGGTCACCGCGCCGGCATCCCGCCCGATGATTCGCGGCTCTTCGAGGTGGCGCGGGCGCTCGGCCCGGCGCTGCGGGGCGTCATGACGCACGCGGGCGAGTCCTACAACTGCACGAGCGTCGGCGCGATCGAGGCGATGGCCACGCGCGAGCGCGAGGCGGTGTCGGCGGCGGCCATGGCGCTGCGCGAGCGGGGCCACGAGTGTCCCGTCGTGAGCGTCGGCTCCACCCCCACGGCGACCTTCGCGCGCTCCTTCGACGGCGTGACCGAGGTGCGCGTCGGCGTGTACGTGTTCCAGGACCTGGTGATGGCCGGGCTCGGCGTGTGCTCGGTGAACGACATCGCGCTCTCCGTGCTCGCGACCGTCGTCGGCCACCAGCGCGAGAAGAACTGGCTCATCACGGACGCCGGGTGGATGGCGCTCTCGCGCGATCGCGGCACCGCGCGCCAGAAGCTGGACCAGGGCTACGGCCTCGTGTGCGACGCGCTCGGGCGGCCGATCGACGGCCTCGTCGTGGCGGACGCGAACCAGGAGCACGGCATCGTCGCGCGCCGCGACCGCGGCCCGATCGATTTCGCCCGCTTCCCCATCGGCTCGCGCGTGCGCGTGCTGCCGAACCACGCGTGCGCCACCGCGGCGCAATTCCCCGAGTACCAGGTGCTGCGCGCGGGACGACCCGCCGAGGTGTGGGAGCGCTTCGGCGGCTGGTGAGTCGCGGAAACAAATTCCGCGCACAGTCGAAAGAATTTCCCGCGCAGCGAGGCGAGCGCCTTTCGGCGACGTTCGGCGAAGAAGCGCCGCGGCGCGCTTTTCGCTGTAGGTCGGCGCGGAATGCGAGCGCTTCCACATCCCCCGGCACGCCTATTGCAAGCCTGCGACTACCTTGTACTCGAGAAGGAAGCCGAAAATGGCAGCGAAATCGAAATCGACGCGCTCGTCGCGGCAGCCGAGCGGGTCCTACGCCGCGGCCACGAGCTCGCGCCGGGGCAAATCCAACGCGCGGCGCGATCGATCGGCAGGACGCGGCGCGACCTCGCAACAGCGCACCTCGGGCAAGTGAGGAGGAGAGCGCCATGCCGGACAAATCCACGTTGAAGCGCGCGGCCGCGGATCGTCGCGCGGGCAAGTCCCCCAGCACGCAGGCCGGCGAGTTCGTTCGCCAGGAGATGCATCACATCCGCGAAGGCAAGCACGGCGCGAAGAGCGCGAAGCAGGCGATCGCGATCGGCCTCTCGGAGGCGCGCCGGGCGGGAGTGCCGCTCAAGCCGCCGAAGAAGGGCAAGGCGTCGCAGAAGACGCGGCGCAGCGCGCAGCGCGCGTTGCGCGCCGGAGAGCGCGGCACGAAGAAGAGGAAGACCTCCGCGCGCCGCTCGCGAGCCGTCGAGGGCGTGCTGCGCCGCGAGGGCCGCTCCGCCGCTTCGCACCGCGCCCTTTCGCGGCAGGCGCATCGCGCCGCCGGGAAGCGCACGCGCAGCGACCGGTCGGCGGCCGCACGCAAGGCCTCGCGCACGAAGGGAGCCGCGGAGCGGTCCCGCGCGGCGCGCAAGGGCGCACGCACCCGCGCGGCTCACCGCGCGTCGCACCGCGCCTGAGCGGATCTACGCGACCCGGGCGAGCTTCGGCCCGCCGAGCTGCCGCAGCTCGCGGCCGAGGTACGCCGCGATGGCGCGCATGCCGTGGATGCCGGCTTCGGCCTCCGCGGCGGGGTTGTAGTTGGTGTTCGTGTTGACGTCGTAGGTGTAGATCGCGCCGCGCTCGTCCTCGATGAGCTCGATGCCCGCGATGCCGATGCCGTTCGCCGCGATGAAGCGCCGGTACGCGTCGACGATCGGATTGCGGAATTCCTCGAGGATGCGGAAGCGCGGCGCGGTCGCCACGGGCGCGGCCTGCCCGCCCACCGGGCAGAACGCGTCGCCCACCTGGCAAACGTCGGCGGGGCAGAGCTCGAAGCCGAGCGAGGTATCGACGCGCACGGCGTAGAGGAGCTCGCCGCCGACGAACTCGACGCGCGTGATGCAGGGCTCCGGCGCGCGGATGTATTCCTGGATGAGCGTGATGCCGTCCACGGAATCCTCGAACGCGGGGCTTTCGACGTGATCGGCGAGCGCCTCCACCGACTGGAAGAGCCCCACGCCGAGCCCCTTGCCCGCGCGGTTGTGCTTGGTGATGAACGGGCCCTTCATGCGGCGCGCGGCCTGCACGATGTTCGCCTTGCCGACCGCGGCGATGGTGTGCGGCGTGCGGATGCCGTACGCGCGCAGCGCTTCGTACTGGGCGACCTTGCTGATCTCCAGGCGCAGCGCCCGGCTGTCGTTCACGACGCGCCGGCCGTGCGACTCGAGCCACGCGAGCACCGCGCCCGTGAGCTCCGGCGCGTAGCGGTGGCCGCGCGTGTGCGACGACGCGCTCATGCGGTTGTAGTAGACGCCCTGCGGCGGCGACGAGTCGAGGTCGATCAGGCCCTCGTCGAGGTGCCACTCATCGTAGGGCAGCGAGAGCTCGTCGAACGCCGCGCGCAGCGGCTCCACCCACGCGTCGTTCTCGTGGATGACGTGGATCTTCGGGGTCGTTTCGTCCATGGCCGTCTCCTGTTTTCATTCGAGGATAGCGGCCCGGCGAACGCTTGAAAAAGAATTCCGGGTTCGGTGCTGATAACCCGTCGGCATGAGGTGCGGGGCGCTGCGCGGGGGCGCGCGGCCTCTCGCGATTCGACGGAAAAGCCGTTATAATTCAAAACTTCGCGCCCGTAGCTCAGTTGGATAGAGTACCTGGCTACGAACCAGGGGGTCGTGGGTTCAAATCCTGCCGGGCGCGCCAGACAAATCAAGGCCCTGTCGCAAGACAGGGCTTTTTCATTTCGCGACGCCGCGCGACATCGCGTCGGTGGGGTCATGCCGGATCGAGCACACGCTGAGAGCCGGGATCGACCTATGCTCCTTCTCCCTCGAGCGCCTCGTTCGCTTGCTGGAAGATTTCGACCGCTTCGCGTATCACGTACCCGCCGATGCCGAGGCCCACGAGAAGATCGACCGCGTTCAATCCAGTGACCGCGACGATCGCCCCCGAAATGAATACGGCAATGTTCGCGAGCACGTCCGCCCGTGTGCAGATGTAGCTCGCGCGCAAATGCACTCCACCCTCCCTCACCTTGGCAAGCTGGGTCAATACGTACAGGTTCACCGCGAACGAAGCCGTCGAGTACACCATCATGATGGTCCCGACGGGCTCGCTGCCGAACATCGATCTCCGGCCGATCTCGATGATGACGCCCGCACCGAGGACAAGCAAAACACCGCCGGTCCAGCGTGCGGCGTTCGCCTTGAACGCAGGCCCACGAGAAATCGCGGCGATCGCCAGTGCATACCCGATTGCGTCGGTCAGCATGTCGAGCGCGTCCGCGAGCACGCCGGTCGAATCCGCCAGAACACCGGCTACTGCTCCGACGATGAACATCAGCAGGTTCAGGCTTAGCGCAAGGCGCACGACCTTGCGTTCGGCTTCCGTCTTCGCCGAAGCTTCGCCACACTCGCAAGCCATCGGGCCTTCCTTGTCACACGCCGATCGTTGGAGAGGTAGGTTAGGATCGAATGCGGTGGACGGCAAGCGCTGTAAGCGATCGAAGCTGATGTCTCATCCCGAGTCTGCGCCGCCCGCAAGGTCACCGCGCTGCCTGTCGCCCTCCCAGGAATCGAGCGACGCGTAGTCCGTGTACCCTCGCGTATCGCCCCCGTAGAACGTCGCCCGGTCCGGCTGGTTGAGCGGCGCATCGAGCACGAATCGCCGGGGCAGGTCCGGATTGGCGAGGAAGAGCGTTCCGAACGAGACCAGGTCCGCGCGGCGTTCGGCGAGCGCGTGGTTCGCCCGCTCCTTCGTGTACCCCGTGTTCGCGATGTAGAGGCAATCGGCCGAATTGCGCAGACGCCGGAAATCGAAATTGCGGCCATCGCCATCCATCTCGACCACGTGAACGTACGCGACGCGAAGCGCTCCGAGCCGCAGGAAGGCGTATTCGAACGTGAGCTGCGGGTGCGAATCGCTCATGTCGTTGAACCGTCCCACCGGCGAGAGGCGTACGCCGACGCGATCCGATCCCCATACGCCGCTCACCGCGGCCGTCACATCGAGCAGCAGCCGCGCGCGCCGTTCGAGCGAGCCCCCATACTCGTCGGACCGGCGGTTGGTGCCGTCGCGCAGGAACTGGTCGAGCAGGTAGCCGTTGGCCGCATGAATCTCGACGCCGTCGAATCCGGCCGCCAGCGCGCCGAGGGCCGCGACGCGAAACTGCTCGACGATGCCGGCGATCTCCGCCGTGGCAAGCTCGCGCGGGGTCGCGAACGGCTTCCAGCCGTGCGGGGTCATCGTCTCTCCTGCCGGACGCACGGCGGACGGAGCCACGGGCAATTCGCCCCCCGGCTGCAGCGAGGGGTGCGAGATCCGGCCGCCATGCCAGAGCTGCAGGAAGATGCACCCGCCGCGCGCGTGCACCGCGCGGGTCACGCGCTTCCATCCGGCGATCTGCTCGTTGGTGTAAATGCCCGGGGTGTGGGGCAGGCTCACGCCTTGCGGCGAGATGTGCGTGGCTTCGGTCACGATGAGGCCGGCCGTGGCCCGCTGCCCGTAGTACAAGACATTGATGTCCTGGGGGACACCGCCGCCGGCGGCGCGGTTGCGCGTGAGGGGCGCCATCACCATCCGGTTGCGCAGCGTGTAGGGACCGAGGCTTACGGGCGTGAAGAGGTCGACCGCCGGAGCACGGGCGAGGTCCGCCGTCATTTTCCGCCCTTGTCCGTCTTCGAGGGCGTGGCCCGGGGAGGGCGCATGTCGGCACCCGTGACGCGCCGCACCTCGGTGATCGAGTCGTAGGGCAGATTGATCGCGGCGTGGGCCCTGCGGATCGACTCCTCGTCCGGACCGGACATGAAGCAGAAGGCCTTGCCTTCCTCGAGGTTCACATGGGCCGCGTGGCCGAAGACGTGGAACTGCTCCGCCGCGATCTCGAGGGCGTTGAACTGGTCGAAGAACTCTTCCTCGGTGAGGACTTTCTCGGGGAACGATCCCTTGGCCTTGTCGTGGGTATCGATGAAGTATTTCATGGTGGGGCTCCTTTGTGGCGGTTGTAGTAGACGTGTATATGCACGACAGATGACAAAAAAAACGGCACGTGTGCGCGCGCCGCTCCTGACTGCTATGCGGCCCGGATGAGCTGGTCCAGACCCGCGTGTGCGGTATCCCAGTGGCGGTTGCCGAGCGTTTCCTTCAACGACTGCTGGGCGCTTTCCCAGTAGGGCAGCGCCTGCTGCATGCGCGTCCGGCCCTTCTTCGTGAGCTCGAGATTGCGGCTGCGGCGCCAGCTCTCGGCACCGACCGCGATCAGTCCCTCGTCGACCAGCGGGCCGAGGTTGCGCGTGAGGGTCGAGCGGTCCATTCCGAGCCGCTTCGCGAGCGCGGTGATGGAGGCGGCTTCGCCCACGCCGATGGCGATCAGCACCGCGAACTGCGTCGCGCGAAGCCCCACGGGCCGCAGCGCCTCGTCGTAGCGGCGCGTCACCGCGCGGGCGGCCATGCGCACCTTGCCGCAGGCGCAGTTGTCCAGCACGAAGCGTTCTTTCAGCATGGGGTGGGTGGGCTCGTCAAGTAGTGCATATACACTACACAGGCACCGGGGGCACGTCAAGCGCCCGCGGAAAGGGCAGCCCGACGACGCCCAGCCCTTCCGTCCGCTGAAGCGAAACCCCTACTTCACCTGAATGCGATTGAGGTAGTCGATCAGCGAGAGAATCCGCGCGCGCGCATACATTTCCATGTCGTAAGGAACGTCGACGTAGTGCTCCGCCGCCTTCGCGCCCTCGCTGCTCGCCGTGTAGCGGTCGCCCCATGCGGGCATGTCGCGGGTCCCGTGCGCCTTGATCGCCTCTCGGCCGTCGATCACCGCGTAGACGCGGTCGACGGGGAATACGCCGCCATTACGCTTGGCGAGCGTGGTGAGGTCCGGAGGCGCCGTCTTCAGGAGGTCCATGATCGCGCTCTGGCCCTTTCCATCTGCGCCGTGGCACAAAGCGCAACTGTTCCTGAACTCGCCTTCGCCACGGTCGACCTTCGCACCCTTCTCGGCCGCATTGGCGATGCCAACGCTTGCTCCGATCAATGTCGCCGTCACAAATATGCTTGCGCGAATCGCTTTCATGGCTGTTCCCTTCGTCTTTTAGCGCGACGCCGAAACAAACAAAACGTTACCAACGGCGCGAAAGGTGGCATTGCCCCTCGTCAATTGAATTGTCGAAATGCTGCCCGAGCCCTCGTGGGCCAGATTGGGTGCGCCTGAGGTCACAGCTAGGGCAAGCGCCGTAAGTGATTGAAGTAATTGCCTTCAGGGAGCGCCTACTAGCCGGGGGTCGTGAGTTCAAATTCCGCCGGCCGCGCACTCAAGGCCATTGAGGGGCGCCCATTGTGGAAAAAGGGGTAGCCACAAGGCGGGCATTGCAGGTCGTTGACGCACGTCACAGAACGCGCCGCCCTCGCGCAGCGGGGTCGATTGATGTATGTTAATTGCCGCGCGGCGCCCGGGGATGGCGTCGCGATGCAAGTCAACGTGCCGACGGCGGTTTGACCACGGATGGGCCCATGAACCTCAAGGACGTCTCGATCCGGACTGCGCTCAAGGTCTATGCGGCCCTGGTCGCGGTCGTCTCCATCGCGGCGGGCACCGTCAGCGTGTCGAAGCTGCAGTCGTTCTCGGCGACGGCGGGCGATGCCTCGGCCGAGGCCGCGTGGCTGGTCGCCATCCTGATGCTGCTCGACGTAGCCATCCTGACGGTCGGCGCCGTCGTGCTGTTCCGGCACATCACCTCGCGAATCGACATCATCGTCGCGGCAACCGAGAACCTGCGCGCCGGGGACTGCGACCTCACGCGCAGGCTGCCGAGGATGAGCGGCAAGTTCGGAAACGTCTGCGAATCGTTGAACGGATTCGTCGGACAGATCCACGACCTCGTCGCGAGCGTGGCCGCGAATGCCGGGGAGATCGCCACGGCGGCAAGGCAGATCAGCGCGGGCAACACGGAGCTTTCCGGCCGCACCGAGAGGCAGGCGTCGACCCTGGAGGAAACGGCTTCGAGCATGGAGCAATTCACCGCCTCGGTGAAGCAGAATGCGGACAACACCCGCATCGCTCGCGACCTGGCGGCCACCGCCTCCGTCGCGGCGCGACGCGGCGGGGAGGTCGCCGCGCAGGCCGTGGCGAGGATCACCGCAGCGAACGAGAGCTCGAGGAAGATCGGCGCCATCGTGGCGGCGATCGACTCGATCGCGTTCCAGACCAACATATTGGCGCTCAATGCCGCGGTGGAAGCCGCGCGCGCCGGCGACCAGGGGCGCGGCTTCGCCGTCGACGCCGCGGAGGTGCGCGCGCTTTCGCAGCGCAGCGCCACCGCCGCGAAGGAAGTCAAGGCGCTCGTGACGGAAGCCATCGACCAGGTCGACGGCGGCGCGAAGCTCGTGGCCGAGGCCGGCGCCGCCATGCAGGAGATCATCGGCGGCATCGAGCAGGCCGCCGCGATCATGAACGACATTGCCGCGCTGACGGCTCAGCAGGCCGCCGGCATCGAGCAGGTGAACCAGGCCATCGTGCAGCTGGACGGCGTGACGCAGCAAAACGCGACCCTGGTCGAGCATGCGGCCGCAGCCGCCGGGTCCTTGCGCGAGCAGGCCGAGAGCCTGGCGATCCTCATCTCGCGATTCAAGATCGAGGGACAGAAGCTGCGCGCGGCGGGGCATCGCGTCGCGCAAGGCTCGCCGGAGCGGATCGGCCGCACGCCCCGCTACTCGTTGGGCGCGCCGGGGGCGGGAGGGTCGCGGCCGAGCCCCGCATTGGTGAACGCAGGCGCGGGCGTCACGGAACGGTTCCCGGCCTGAGCTTCGGCGGCCGGCGCAGTTCGCTCAGGTGGCGCTGCCGGTCGCGAGGTTGAAGCACATCTGGCTCGCGATCGTGGTCCCGTCGGCCGCGAAGACCTTGTAGCAGTACTTGGCGAACACGACGCTGAACGAGGTCTCCGGCGTGGCGAAGAAGCTCGCGTCCCTGCCCCGCGGATCGGAGGCCCCGTTGTTGACGTCGACCGATACGACGAACACATCGGTCAGGTCCCATTCGGCGACGAGGCGCGTTCCATCGAGGCTGCGCACTTGAAGCGTGCCGCCCGGCAGGTGGGTGCCGGTGCTCAGCTTCTGCATGAGCATCGGGGTCGCCGACGACTCGGTGGCCTTGAACGCGAACTCCTTGAAGCTTACCTTCCCGATGCCGGCGCCGCCCGTGCCGGAGGAAATCGAGACGGGCATCGAGGCGCCCGTCGAAAAGCCCGTGACCTGGATGGCGGGAAGGCCCGAGAGGGTGAGCGACATGTTGCCGCCGAACGCGGCCGAGGCGGACAGCACGAAACAGGCAAGGACGATGCGGCGCATGGGTCTCCTCCCGATGGTTGGAATGCGCCGGGCATCGTGCGCCAAGGCGGCAACGCGCGCAAGCGCGCCGCGCGAGTGTCAGGTTGTGGAAAGGTGGCGACCCCGCTTTCGTCCGGACGCGCCGGATCAACCTTCCCCGAAACCGCTTCCGATGAGCCGCGAGACGGCGACGATCGCCTGGTGCTCGTCCGGACCGCTCACCTCGACCGAGATCTGCGCGCCCATCGCGGCGGACAGGAGGATCAGCGCGATGAATTGCCGCCCCTCGGCGCGGCGGCCGTTCGCGAGCAGCACCACCCGCGATGTGTATTTCGAGCACAGCGACACCAGCTTGGCCGCGGCCCGCGCATGCAGGCCCAGCCGATTGGTGATGGTCAGTTCGCGTCGTTCCACGCGCAGCCTCCTTGTGTAGCGAGAGTCCATTGGAAGCGAGGAAGCGGTAGGAAGTTTCGTCACGAGCCGTAAGAGAAAGCCCGACGCAGTCGTGCGATGGCGACAGCGCGACGCGTGCGCAGCGCTCAGGGGACGATCGCATCGAGCTCCGGGCGCATGACGACGCTCTCCTGCGCAGTGGGCTCGTTGCGCACGCCCACGAATACCGCCGGCGTGGAACGGCTGCGATTGACCGCAACGTGCGGTACGTTCGGGGGAATGAACAGGTAATCGCCGGGACGGGCGACTTCGCGATGCTCGAGGCGCTCGCCGCTCCAGAGCTCCACCTCCTCGCCGCTCAGGACGTAGAACGCCGATTCGTGTCGCTCGTGGACGTGGGCCTTCGTCCGCTCGCCGGGGGGCAGCGTCACCATGCCGAGGAAGACGGCCTGGGCGCGAACCGTCTCCGCGCTGATCCCGGGCGCGTAGACGGTTCCCTGCCGGCTGCGATAAGGCTCCGATCCACGCACCACGCATCCTTTCGTCGGCTCGTTCGCGGCTTTCATCTCGAGGCTCCTTTCGTCCGAGGGTCGCGTCCAGCATCCTCGAGACGGGCGGCCGGGTCATGAAACCTCGCCGAAAAACTCCGAAACCCGCCCGAACGCGGTTCCAGCCGCGAAGCACGCGGCGATAGAATCGCCCGATGCCGGGACCCCGCTTCGCGTTCGGTCCATTCGTCTTCGACGCCGGGCGCGCCATCCTCCTCCGCCACGACAAGCCGGTCGCCGTCGGCCATCGCGGGCTCGCCGTGCTGCACGCGCTGCTCAGGGCCGGCGGCAACGTCGTCACGAAGGAGGAGCTCATCGACGCCGCATGGCCCGGCGCCGTGGTGGAAGAGAGCAACCTTTCGGTGCAGGTCGCGGCGCTTCGCAAGCTCCTCGGGGCGGCGCCCGACGGCATCGACTGGATCGCGACCATCCCGCGCATCGGCTACCGCTTCGCCGGCGACATCGCGGTGGAGGAGCCGCCCGTGCGGCCGTCGCCGGCGGTCGAGCCCGCGGATCCGGAGCGCAAGCCCTCCATCGCGGTTCTGCCTTTCGTCAACCTGAGCGTCGATCCGCAGCAGGTCTACTTCGCCGACGGCATGACGGAGGAGATCATCGCCGCCCTGTCGCGATTCCGCTGGTTCTTCGTGAGGGCGCGAAGCGCCAGCTTCGCCTTCAGGAATTCCGCGATGGACGTCCGGGAAATCGCACGCCGCCTCGAGGTGGCCTACGTCCTCGAGGGAAGCGTGCGCAAGTCGGCGCGGCAGGTGCGCATCTCGGCGCGGCTCGTCGAGGCCGCGAGCGCGCGGCAGGTGTGGGTGGACCACTACGATGTCGAGCCGGAGGACGCGTTCGCCGTGCAGGACCGCATCGCGGAGCGGGTCGCCGGCGCGATCGAGCCCGAGCTGCTCAGGATGGAATCGGCGCTCGCCGCCAGGCGCCGGCGCACTGGAAACGTCAACGCGTGGGACCTCGTCTACCACGGCACCTGGTTCTTCCATCGCGTCACGCGGGAGACGCACCTGCGGGCCCGCGAGCTTTTTCGCCGCGCCCGCGGGGTCGACCCGGGCCTTCCGGAAGCCGCGAGCTGGCTCGCGCGCGTGAGCGCGGGGCTCATCGCGTACGGCTGGACCGACGACGAGGGGGGCGATGCGCGCGAGGGCACCGAGGCCGCGCTGCAGGCGGTGCAGATGGACGAGAAGAACCCGTATGCGCACTACGGCCTCGCCATCGTGAGCGTCTACGACGGCGTGTTCGACCAGGCGGCGCGGGCCGCGGAAAAAGCGCTGGAGCTGAGCCCGAGCTTCGCCCTGGGCCATCTCGTGCTCGGCATGGCGCGCCTCTTCTCGGGCGATGCCGCGGGCGCCGTTCGTCCGCTCGAGCGCGGCCTGCGCCTCAACCCCTATGATCCGCAGAACTTCGTCTGGTACGACTGCCTCGCCCTGGCGCATCTATTCGCCGGGCAGCCCTCGGACGCGCGCGAGGATGCGTTGAACGCGCTGAAGGTCCGTCCGAGCTGGCGGCCGACCCTGGAGATCGTCGCCTGCTGCCAGGCGAAACTCGGCGATGTGGGGTCCGCGCGCGCGAGTGTCGAGCAGCTCTCGCGCCTCGAAAGCGGCCCGAGCGATCCCTTCTCGCCGCTGCGCCGCGGGAACCCGGAGTGGGCGAAGGAGCTGCGCACGCTCCTCGCGAGGGCGGGGATGCACGAGCCGATCGGGAGCGGTGGCTGAGCTGCACGCCCGCGCCGAGGACCGAGGGCCTGTCGTCGCGACAGGCCCTGGCCGCTTCCGGAAGCGCGCCTGCTTCAGCTCTTCGGTTGCACGTGCGGCGACGAATGGTGGTGCGCGATGCGCCACTCGCCGTCGCCGTTCTTCACGAGAAGCATCGTGAAGCGCGACGGGCTGGGCGAAGCCTGGCCGTCCTTCATCCGGGTGAATACGTAGAACCCGGTCACGACGACGCTGTTGTCCGACAGCACGATGGTGCGCCGGTCGGTGATCGTGTTCTTGTTCCCGGTGCCCTTGACCGCGCCGAAATACGTTCGAATGGCGTCGGTGCCGACCGACATGATCGGGCTGACGGTGCCGAGCAGAATCGCGTCGGGCGTGTAGTACTTCACGATCGCTTCTGGATCGTTGGAGGTGTACGCCGCGGACCAACGGTCGACGGTCGCATTCGCATCCTCGGCGGGCCCGGCCGATGCGGTGGGAAGATGGAAGAGCGTGAAGAGGAGCAGTGCGAACGGTACGGAGCGTATGGCTTTCAGGAACGGTGCAACGGGGGCGGAGCTCATGGTTTCCTCCTGTGGGAGGCATTGCGGGAAGCCATGATGAACCGATGGAGCCTCGGCGCCATGATTCGGCGGCCGGTGGGTTGAGTGGACTCAAGAGCCGTGCAGATTTGGGTGCGTGCGCGAGGCACGATGCGGTCGCCTTGACACCCCGTGCGCGTCTTTGCCAGACTTTGAATATCGCGGTTCGGATACCGTAACTACGCGATCGCGGGAAAAAACAAGAACGGTCGGGCGCACCAGGATCGGAGACGACGCGGATGCGCAATGCTCCCTGGGACGAACGGATCGAAGCGGCCCGCACCGAAGCGGAAGTGATCGCCGTCGCGCGCGATTACGTGGCATCCCTCGAATCCTTCGAGACCGCGCAATTGCCGCGCGCGTGCGCGCCGCCCGAGCTGCGCTCCTCCAAGGACCTCACCTCCTACGCGTTCGATCTCGTGCTCTACGAGTCGTCGCCCGACGACACGTCGCGCCCGCTGCTCCTCGACCTCGCCATCTTCTTCTCGAATGCGTCGAACCGCCTGGCGAGGATCCTGGGCCGGTCCGCGATGGTCGAGGGCGAAGCGCTCGACATCCATCGAAGATAGCGGGCCGGCACCGGCGAAGGAGCCCTCCATGGCGAACGTCTCGTGGCAGGTGCGGCTGGACGCCGCGTACTCCGAATCGCAGGTGATCGAGATCGCGCACTATTTCCTCGCGACGCTGGACGACCGCGAAGTCGCGCGCTTGCCGAGGCCGTGCCAGCCCCGCAGGCTGCGGAACGCGGAAGACATCGCGGCGTACGCGCTCGATCTCGGGAGTTGCCGCGGCACGGCGGCGGAGGGAGAGGGGAGGCTGGTCGAAGCGATGGCCGAGTTCTTCGTCCGCGCCGCCAAGCGGTTGGGCGACGTGTCGACGCCGACGCTCAGCGAGTAACCCCGCACCCCGCGGCGCCGCGCGACGCCGTCCGGAATTTCAAACACTTAGCGATCGGTTCAGCCGGAGCTTCGCGCCTTCCGCGCCGCTTCCTCGTGCGATCGGGTTTCGCCCGGGTGAACGCCCGGTCGACGCCCTTTAGTGCCGAATCCGCCGCTTGAAAATTCCCGCGCGCCGCGTATAACAATCATTAAAAGGAAAACGACGGCGCACGCGTGGTGGACACGAGGCCGGGTGCGCTTTCGGCTGCGTTGGGAGGCGCACGCCCCGTCTCGTGGAGTGCTGGCGAGGAATGGCGGCAATGATCCGTGCTTTGGTCGTCGTCGAGGTGCCGTTCTATCGCGAGGGGCTCGCGGAGCTTCTCAACAAGGGCGCGGACGTGAAGGTCGTCGCTTCGGCCGGATCCGCGGCGGCGGCTGAAGCACTCGCCGTGACCGAGCGTCCCGACGTGGTGCTGATCGATGCGAGCCTCGCCGACGCGGCCGCCTCCATCGAGCGCATGCGCACCCTGTCCTCGCCGCCCAAGTTCGTCGCGCTGGCGGTGAACGAGACGCCGGACGCGGTGCTCAAGTGGGCCGAGCTCGGCGTCGCCGCCTACGTCCCGCGTTCCGCGACGCCCGAGGAGCTGTTGCGCGTGCTGAAGGGCGTGGTCCAGGAGGAGTTCTACTGCTCGCCGCAGATGGCCGCGCACCTGGTGCATCACGTCGCGGTGCTCGCTTCCGCCTCGCGCCGGCCCGGCGATGCGTTCGAGGACCTGTCGCCGCGCGAGCACGAGGTGCTCTCGCTCATGGCGCGGGGCCTTCCCAACAAGGCCATCGCGAACACGCTCTCGATCTCGCACGCGACCGCGAAGAACCACGTGCACAAGATCCTCGAGAAGCTGCGCCTGCACCGGCGCAGCGAGGTCGCGTCGCTGCTCCACGGGGCATCGCAGCGGCGCTAGATCCAGGCCGCGATGAGCCGCCCGCGATGGCGGCCCGGACCGCCCGGTTCATTGCCGAGGCGGCCGCGCGTTCGCATACTCCACGCGTCGCTCCGAGCCTTCCACGTCATGCCCACAACGCGCGTCGCCTTCGCGGGCCTTTCGCCGCTATCCGAGCGGATCGTCCGCGAGGCGCTCTCGCGGAGCGGCCGCTTCCAGGTCGTCGAGCCGTGGACGAGCCTGCGCGCGCTGCAGCTCGCGGGCGGCGGGGAGGACAACGCGGAAATCCTCTTCATCGAGCTCGCGGACGCGCGCCTTCCCGCGGCGGTGCGCGCGATGCAGGCGGCCGCGGTGCGCCTGCGCATCGTGGCGCTCTCCGTCGACGCGACCTGGGCGCGCGTCTTCGAGCTGCGCGAGCAGCAGACGGTGATGACGCAGTACGTGGCCGACGACCTGTGCGCGGCCATCGCCGGCGACGGTCGCGCCGCCGCGCGGCACCCGGCCTGAATCCACGATCCATCGGAATCGAATCCTAAGGTTCATTTACCCGCCGCGAGCGAGCCCCTAGGCTCAGCCGATCGCAAATGCCGCGGGCGCCATGGGGACCTCGTTCGATTTCCGCAGCCTGCGCTGCTTCCCTTCCGCGAGGGACGCGGCGACGTGGCATTTCCTGCCGCGGTATCCCGACGTGCAGCGCGCGACCGACGGCCGGCCGCTCGTCACGCTCGTCGACCTGGGGCCCACGGCCTACCTGGTGTTCACCGCGACGTGGGCCGCCTCGCGCGAGGACCTGCAGGCGCTGCGCGAAGAGATCGTGGCGCGCAACCCCGCCATGCGCGCCCAGCCGCTCGTGCTCGCGTTCGCGCCGGTCGCCTCGCCGCGCTGCAGCGTGCTGGTCGGCGACGGCCGCGGCTCGTTCGAAATCCTCGCCTCGAGCGCGACCTCCGGGATGCCGCCCTACGACGCGGCCTTCAACCTGCACCTGCAGGGCGAGCGCCTCGCGCACGCGAAGGCGGCGCTCCACGGCGAGCCCGGCCGCCTGGGCGTCGAGTACGCGGCGCAGCTGCGCGTGCCGGTCTCGGCGAAGGCCGAATTCCGCGCGAACGGCGCCGACATCCTCGCCGCCGTCGATGCGGCGCAGGGCAGGGATGCGCTGCGGCAGGCGCTCGAGCGCGCGGTGGACGAAGGCCGCGCGCGCGTCGTGGTCGATGCGCCCGATCCCGACGCGAGCGAGCTCGCCACCGAACTGTACGACCGCGTGCTCGACCGGGCCGCGGAGCTGCTGCCGCGGATGCTGCGGCAGGCCCCCCCCGGCGACGTGCGCGTGACCGCGGAGATCGAGCGCGAGATCGGGCAACCGACCTCGGCGTTCACCGACCTCGGAAGGCTGCTCGCGACCGAAACGACGCAATCCGACATAGGAGGCCAGCATGCTGCAGATTGACAAGAGACCCGACCCCGGCGTCGAAGGCGTGACGGTCTTCGGCGACAGCGACCTGTTCAACGTGTTCTACATCCTGCCGCAGCAGCCGAGGTACCGGCTGGACGCGCAGGGCCGGCCCTCGTTCGGCTTCTACAAGTACCGGTTCCCCGTCGACCGGCCCGACGGCAAGAAGGGCGGCGGCTTCCTGCTGTTCGACATCGAGTTCGTGGTCGATCCGGCGAAGCTGCAGCAGGTGAAGGACAACCTCGGCGAGATGGTCGCCGCCGAGGCGCGGCGGCGCAACATCCAGCCGGTGCCCGAGGTGGTGATCGGCGAGATCACCTACACCAAGGGCACGAGCGAGCTGCTCTATCCCGAGGGGCTGGTGACGAAGGTGATCCCGAACGGCTCCAAGCCCTCGCTCTACGGCAACAACGTCTGCACGTTCGCGCTCGAGCTGCCGCCGGAGGGGGCGACCTTCTTCGAGCAGGCGATGCAGGGACAGGGCGGGGCGGTGTCGATCCGCTACGACCTGTGGTTCTGGGCGCGGCTCCCGGCGATGAAGGTCACGGCCACCTTCTACGCGAGCAAGTTCTACAGCTTCTACCAGACCATCGACACCGACTGGAACCTCTGGTCCGAGGACTCCTATCGCGAGACGATCCGCGAGCAGACCCATTCCTCCGAGTGGGAGCTCATCGACGTCGATCCGGGCGGGATCACCGACCAGAAGATCATCGGGCAGGTGCGCGACTGGGCGACGAAGGCGCTCGAGGACGCGGTCCAGCGCAACATGATCGCGGCGATCGCGCCGGTGTCGGCCGACGATCGCAAGGCGCCGGACGGCATCGAGGACGTCACGCGCGACATCACCAACACCCAGATCTCCGACGTCCACATCAACTACCGCGAATCGCAGACGGTGGAGTGGAACGTCGTGCCGCAGGGCGTCCTGCAGAACATCACGAGCCTCAAGGACAAGAGCGGCAATGCGCTCAAGTGGAGCGACTACTCGCGCACCATCGACCTGGACGACCCGTTCTTCAAGACGCTGCGCGTCAACACCCTCGTCAACGCGGACTTCGCCGGGCTTCCGATCCACTCGGTCGAGGTCAAGCTCACCTACAAGGGCCGGCCCATGGCGAACCTCGCCGAGGGCGAGCCGGACGGCGAGGTGGTGCTCGCGAGCACGAGCGACACCGGCAAGTTCGCCGCCTACGTCGAGGGCGACGACTGGAAGTACAAGTACAGCTACCAGGTGAACTACCGCGGGCAGAGCCGGCAGTACCAGTCGCCCGAGGTCGAGACCAACGAAGGCGTGCTCACGATCGGCGTGGACGACGTGGGCGTGATCGACGTCGAGGTCTCCGCGGGCGACCTCAACTGGGCCGAGATCGACCGCGCCGCCGTCACGCTCTCCTACGAGGACAAGCAGCACGGCGTGGACGGCTTCGAGGAGCAGTTCCAGCTCACGCAGGCGGCGCCCACCTACCGCATCCAGCGCGTGATCTTCGAGCCGATGCGCAACAACTACAAGTACGGCGTGAAGTACTCGATGAAGAACGGGCTGGAATACCAGGGCGGGCCGCGCGAGGCGCGCTCGCAGAAGCTCTTCATCAACGACGTCTTCGACGGGCGCAGGACGGTCTCGGTGCGCGGCGTGGGCGATTTCGCCGCGCGCATCCAGAGCGTCTTCGTGGACCTCGAGTACAAGGACGCCGCCAACAAGTACACGCAGACGAAGAGCCAGGCGCTCAGCGCCACCTCGCCCTTCTTCGATTGGACCTTCCCGGTGATCGACCCGAACGCGGGGCAGGTCACGTACAAGGCGCAGATCTCGTACAAGGACGGCACCACCGACACGGTGCCCACCACCGTCGCGACCGGCGGCACGATCCTGCTGCCGCCCGCGATCGAAGCCTTCCTCGAGGTGCAGATCGTGACCGACCTCATCGACTGGGCCGAGGTGCGGCTCGCGCGCGTGTCGCTGAGCTACGCCGATACGGACGGCGGCGTGACCGCGTCGAAGGACTTCATCTTCAGCCCGTCCAGCAAGGCGAGCACCTCCTGGAAGGTCGAGCTCAAGAACAAGGAGCAGGACAGCTTCCGGTACCAGGTGACCTATTACCTCGCGAGCGGCCTGCAGAAGACCGTCGGTCCGGTGAGCACCAAGGACCGCGCGCTGATCCTGGACCCGTCGGCGGCGAAGGAGGCCCAGCGCGAGGCGGCGAGAGCGAAGGCGAAGGCGGCCCTCGCGGTCGCGGCGTGACGGGATCGTCGGCAACCGGCCGGAGGCACCCATGCTCTATCTCAAGCCGCCGTTCCAGCTGATCGAGGGCGTCGCGGTGTTCGCGGACCACGCGAACGAGCGGCAGTTCTACTACATGCCGGCCGCGCCGCACCTGAGCACCGTGCCCGATCCGGCGCTGAACCGGAAGGTGCCGCAGATCGAGCTGCTCAAGTTCCGCGGCAACGCGGGCAACGGCGGCTTCCTCACCTTCCAGGTGGACCTCGCCATCGATCCGTCCGTGCTGGACGACATCCGCGCCGAGATCAGGCGCACGCAGCGACTGCGCGACGATCCCTGGCTCGCGCCGGTGCCGCTCGAGAGCGGCGAGGTGAGCCTCGTGATGCTCGGCATGGCCTTCGACGAGACCGGCAAGCCCATCCTCGACGACGACAAGCAGCCGCGCTTCGTCGTGCGCAAGGCGCCCACCTCGAAGCCCGCGCTCTACGGCGACAACCAGGCGATCTTCAGCGTGGAGCTCGACCAGGACGGCGTGCAGCTCGTGGAGGCCTCCCTCGTGCAGGGCGAGATCATGCCGATCGGGGTGGTGTACTCGCTCGATTTCTTCGCGCTGCGTCCCGCCTTCACCGTCCAGGTCACCGCCGACTGGAACCGCGTCCAGACGCAGTTCTCGAAGAGCTTCAAGGCCGACGTGCTCTTCTCCTCCACCGAGATCGACAAGGTGGTCGACAAGCTGGTCGAGGACCAGGCGGTCAAGATCGACGTGGACTCGTTCCTCCCCGAGGGCGAGGACGCGGGCTCGTGGGTCGGCCGCCGCGACCAGGCGATCAACGAGTTCAAGGACATGGTCCTCGACAACTTCTTCAAGCCGAGCCTCGAGCCGGTCAAGCAGGAGAAGGACGGCTGGGATCGCGCGACCGACACGATCGAGCGCCTCTCGGCCCTCGGCGCCACGGGAGGCTGGGGGGGAATCGCGAAGTTCAGCTATGTCGAGAGGGACTACACGCGCATCGACCAGAAGCGCCTCAACCTCAGGATGAACGA